>DATAVK010000136.1:0-6101 GCA_036267755.1 Mycobacteriales bacterium | reverse complement strand
CTTCGTCCTGCTGGTCCGGGCCGCACTGAGCGGCCACGCCTCGGCCCAGCGCAGCCGAGCGTCGTTCTCGGGCACCGCGCAGTGGCGCCAGGCTGAGCGGCAGGCTGTCGCGCAGGTCTTCGGCCGGGCCTTGCTGCGCCGCCGTACGCCGACCGGCTGACCCCCTCTACGATCGGGACCGGCATGACGGTCCCGCGGATCTCCCCCACCGGCTTCCGCCGCCTCGCCTACCTGGCAGCGGTGCTCCTCGCCGTGATCGTCGTGACGGGCGGCGCGGTCCGCCTCACCAGCAGCGGGCTCGGCTGCCCCACGTGGCCGCGCTGCACGTCGACCTCCGTCGTTGCGCCGGCCAGCTACCACGCCCTGGTCGAGTTCGTGAACCGGATGGTCACGACACTGGTCGGCATCTTCATCGGGGCGGTCGCGATCGCGTCGATGCTGCGCTCGCCGCGGCGTCGTGACATCACCGTCCTGTCGTGGTCTTTGGTGCTGGGCTTCCTGGGGCAGGCGGTCGTCGGCGGCCTATCCGTCCTCTACCACCTGTCGCCGCCGTGGGTGATGGCCCACTTCCTGCTCTCGATGCTCATGCTGTGGGCCGCGCTGGTCCTCGTGCATCGCGCCGACCCTGCCTGGCGGCCGCGGCCTCCGGCAGCCCGGCGGGAACTCGTGATGCTGACCCGGCTGCTGGTTGCGACGGCGGGCGTCGTGCTCTTCCTCGGGACGGTGACGACGGGGACCGGGCCGCACGCCGGGTCCGGCGCGCACGTTCGACGGCTGCACTTCCCGCTCGAGCGGGTCACTCAGCTGCATGCCGACTCGGCGCTGTTCCTGACCGGGCTGGTCGTCGCCACGCTGTTCGCGGTCCGACTCTCCGACACCACGGCACTCGTGCGCAAGCGGGCCTGGTGGCTCGCCGCGACGGTCGGGCTGCAGGTGGTCATCGGCTACACCCAGTACTTCCTCAACCTGCCACCCAGCGTGGTCGAGCTGCATATCGCCGGCGCGACGGCGCTGTGGTGCGCGACGGTGTGGCTGGCGCTCGGCCTCACCGCCCCGGTCCCGGAACTGGTCGACGCACCAATGGCCCAGGAGTGGGCCCATAGCCACACCGATGGGCCATACGTGGGGTCATAGCCACACCGATGGGCCATGCGTGTGGGGGGTCAGACGAACTGGCTGAGGGCTACCGCGGCGAACAGCAGCGTCAGGTACGTGATCGACAGGTGGAACAGCGCCATCGGCTTCGGCGCGGCCCCTCGTCGTACCCGATGGTCGAGCCGGTGGGCTTCGGTGAGGAAGACCGCACCGAGTACGACGGCACACCCCGCGTAGACCCAGCCGCCCCCGAGCGGGGCCAGGGCCAACGAGGCCGCGACCATCAGCCACGAGTAGATGACGATCTGTCGGGTCACCGCGGCGGCGGAGGCGACCACCGGCAGCATCGGCACGCCGGCCGCTGCGTAGTCGTCCTTGAACCGCATCGCCAGCGCCCAGAAGTGCGGCGGGGTCCACAGGAACACGATCGCGAACAGCACGATCGCCGGCCAGCCCACGTCGCCACGCACCGCCGACCAGCCGATGAGCACCGGGAAGCAGCCGGCCGCCCCGCCGATCACGATGTTCGACGGGGTACGCCGCTTCAGACCCAGCGTGTAGACGAAGATGTAGACCGCGATCGCGGCGACGCCGAGCGCCGCCGACAGCCAGTTCGTGCCGAAGCCCAGGAGCAGCGTGGCCGCGGCACCGAGGACGAGGCCGAAGCGCAGCGCCGCGACCGGCGGGATCTGGTGACGGGCCATCGGCCGACGGCGGGTCCGGACCATGACCTCGTCGATGTCGCGGTCGACCACACAGTTGATCGCGTTGGCGCTTCCGGCCGCGAGCGTGCCGCCCACCAGCGTGATGGCCAGCGTCCACAGGTCAGGGACACCGCGCGCGGCCAGCACCATCGCGGGCACGGTCGTGACCAGCAGTAGCTCGATGATCCGCGGCTTCGTCAGGGCGACATAGGCACCCAGAACGTGGCGCCGCGACAGGGTTTCGGGGTTGCCACCGACCGCGACAGGCACAGCAGTCATCGGCACAGCGGAAGTCTACGTTCGGGGCCCACGCGTCACCCACGGCGACCCTGCCGGGCGAATCGGCGGTGAATGCGGGACGTCGTACCGGGAAAGGGGTCAATGCCGGGCGACGCCAGTTGCGGCGCCTCATTAGGCTCGGTACCGACAGCGCGACATTGAGGAGCCGGACGTGAGTCCTACGGCGAAGGCAAAGCACACACTCGAGTGGACCGACGACGACAAGCTCGCCGTGGACGTGATCCGCGGTCTTGCCATGGATGCCGTCGAGGCAGCCGGCAGCGGTCACCCCGGTACGGCGATGAGCCTCGCGCCCGCGGCGTACCTGCTGTTCCAGCGGCTGCTCCGCCACGACCCGAACGACCCCACCTGGCTGGGTCGGGACCGGTTCGTGCTCAGCTGCGGCCACTCCAGCCTGACGCTGTACATCCAACTGTTCTTGTCCGGCTACGGCCTGACCGTCGACGACCTCAAGCTGCTTCGGCAGTGGGGCTCGCTGACCCCAGGACACCCGGAGCACGGCCACACACTCGGCGTCGAGGTGACGACTGGCCCGCTCGGCCAGGGTGTCGCCAACGCGGTCGGGATGGCCATGGCGCAGCGCTACGAACGTGGCCTGTTCGATCCCGACGCCGCTCCCGGGGAGAGCGTGTTCGACCACACCATCTGGTGCTTCGCTTCCGACGGTGACATGGAAGAAGGCATCTCCGGCGAGGCCAGCTCGATCGCCGGCCACCAGCAGCTCGGCAACCTGGTGCTTCTCTACGACGACAACCACATCTCCATCGAGGGCGACACCAAGGTCGCGTTCTCCGAAGACGTGGCCGCGAGGTACGCGGCTTACGGCTGGCACGTCCAGCACGTCGACGACGTCCGCGATATCGAGGCTCTCAACACCGCGCTGATCAAAGCCCGCGACGAGCACTCCAAGCCGAGCTTCATCTCGGTGCGCTCCATCATCGGCTGGCCCGCGCCAACCCTGCAGAACACCGGCAAGGTGCACGGGGCAGCGATGGGTGCCGAGGAGGTCGCTCGCACCAAGGAGATCCTCGGGTTGGACCCGAAGGTCAACTTCTACGTCCCGGACCAGGTCCTCGCTCACACCCGGGAGGTCGTTGACCGGGGCCGTGAACTACACGCCAAGTGGCAGACCCGGTTCGACGAGTGGGCCGGCGCGCACCCCGACAAGGCGACCCTGCTGGACCGGATCAGCCACCGCCGGCTGCCGGAGGGCTGGACCGACAAGCTGCCGGACTTCGCCGGCGAGAAGTCGATGGCCACCCGCATCGCGAGCGAGGGGGCCATCAACGCGATCGCGGAAGTGATGCCGGAGTTCTGGGGGGGCTCCGCCGACCTGGCCGGCTCCACGAACACCACGATCAAGAACGCCGACTCATTCCTGCCGGAAGCGCACGGCGGGTCGCCGTACGGCCGGGTGCTGCACTTCGGCATCCGCGAGCACGCCATGGGCGGGATCCTCAACGGCATCACGGTGCACGGCGGCACCCGAGTCTTCGGCGCGACCTTCCTGACGTTCTCCGACTACCAGCGCGGCGCGATCCGGCTCTCCGCACTGATGGGAATCCCCGCCACCTATGTGTGGACCCACGACTCGATCGGGCTCGGTGAGGACGGCCCGACCCATCAGCCGATCGAGCAGCTCGCGTCGCTGCGAGCGCTGCCCGGCTTCGACGTGGTCCGCCCGGCCGACGCCACCGAGACGACGATCGCCTGGCGGACCATCCTCGAGCACACCGACCGGCCCGCCGGGCTGGTGCTGACCCGGCAGAAGCTGCCGGTGATCGACCGGTCGACCTACCCGTCCGCCGAGGGTGTCGCGCAAGGCGCCTACATCCTCGCCGAGGCCGGGAGCGGTACGCCGAAGGTCATCCTGATCGCCACCGGAAGCGAGGTGACGCTGGCCCTCGAGGCTCGCGACCTGCTCGAAGCCGAGGGCACACCCACGCGGGTCGTCTCGATGCCGTGCCGCGAGTGGTTCTTGGCGCAGGAGGCGTCGTACCGCCAGCAGGTGCTGCCGCCCGAGGTCCGCGCCCGGGTGTCCGTCGAGGCGGCTGTCTCGCTCGGCTGGCGGGACTTCGTCGGTGACGACGGCGAGTCGATCTCCCTGGAGCATTTCGGCGCCAGTGCGCCGTACACCATCCTGTACGAGCAGTTCGGCATCACTCCGGACCGCATCGTCGCGGCCGCGCACGCCAGCCTGTCCAAGGTCGGCGCGACCTTCGGTTCCACCACCGGCAACTGAGGAGCACTCCATGTCCGATGCACTCAAGGACCTCACCCAGGCGGGCGTCGCCATCTGGCTGGACGACCTCTCGCGCGAGCGGCTCGTCACCGGCGGCCTCGCGACGCTGGCTCGAGACTCGCACGTTGTCGGTGTGACGACGAACCCGACGATCTTCCAGAAAGCCATCAGTGGCAGCGAAACGTACGACGAGCAGATCCGCGATCTGGCCCGTCGCGGCGTTGACGTCGGCGAGGCGCTGCGCGCGATCACGACGTACGACGTGAGGTGGGGCTGCGACGTCCTGCGGCCGGCGTACGACGCGAGCGACGGGATCGACGGGCGCGTCTCGATCGAAGTCGATCCGCGTCTCGCGCACGAGACCGAGCGCACCGTCGCCGAGGCCCGGGCGCTGTGGTGGCTCGTCGACCGGCCGAACGCCTTCATCAAGATCCCCGCCACGCCGGAGGGCGTGCCGGCGATCGAGCAGGCGCTGGCCGAGGGCATCAGCATCAACGTCACGCTGATCTTCTCGCTGCAGCGATACGCCGAGGTGATCGACGCCTTCATGTCGGGCCTCGAACGGGCGCGTGCGGCGGGCCACGACCTGTCCCGGCTCGGCTCGGTCGCGTCGTTCTTCATCTCGCGAGTGGACACCGAGGTCGACAAGCGGCTGGACAAGATCGGCACCAAGGAGGCGAAGGCGCTGCGCGGCAAGGCCGCGATCGCCAACGCCCGGCTCGCCTACAAGCTGTACCAAGAGAAGTTCGACACCGACCGTTGGCGCGCCCTGCTCGCCGCTGGAGCGAAGCCGCAGCGGCCGCTGTGGGCATCGACCTCCACGAAGGACCCGTCGTTCGAGGACACGATGTACGTCGTCGACCTGGTCGCCAAGGAAACCGTCAACACCATGCCGGAGGCGACGATCCACGCCGTCGCCGACCACGGCGTCATCACCGGCGACACGATCACGACCCACTACGTCGAGGCGCAGCAGGTGCTCGATGACCTCGCGGCCCTCGGGATCGACTATGACGACGTCGTGCAGGTCCTCGAGGACGAAGGGGTGGAGAAGTTCGACACCTCATGGTCGGAGCTGATCGACTCGATCCAGGGCCAGCTCGACAAGCTCGCCAAAGAGGTCAACACCAAGGGACCCGCCGCCGGGTCGAAGAAGTGACCGAGGTCACCGTCTCGTCGTCCGGCGACGACCTGCTCAAAGCCAGGGACGGCTTCCTCGCCGAGGTACCCGGCCTGGCCGGCAGGATCGCAGCCAAGGACGCCACGGTGTGGGGCCCGGATGCCGCCGAGCTGGCCGCGACCAGGCTCGGCTGGCTCGACGCTCCGGCAGTGTCCCGCAAGCTGGTGCAGCGGATCGGTGAGCTGCGGGAGGCGCTGCACGCCGACGGCGTCGACCACGTTGTCCTCGCCGGCATGGGTGGGTCGTCGCTGGCCCCGGAGGTCATCGCCGCGACCTACGGTGTCGAGCTCACCGTGCTCGACACCACCGACCCCGGGCAGGTCGCGGCCGCCGTCTCCGACCGGCTGCAGCGCACCGTCGTCGTCGTGTCGAGCAAGAGCGGCGGAACGCTGGAAACCGACAGCCACCGGCGGACCTTCGACCAGGCGTTCCGCGACGCCGGGCTCGACCCGGCCCAGCGGATCGTGGTCGTCACCGATCCCGGGTCGCCGCTGCAGCAGACCGCTGAGGACGCCGGCTACCAGGTGTTCCTCGCCGACCCGAACATCGGCGGCCGCTACAGCGCCCTGAGCGCGTTCGG
>DATAVK010000135.1:0-5147 GCA_036267755.1 Mycobacteriales bacterium | reverse complement strand
ACTGCGTCGACCGCACTCTCGGCGGTCTTCTTGTCCGCACCCAACCGGTCTCGGATCTGATCAATGAGTTCGGCCCTGTTCACTGCACCCTCCGCTGTCGCGTCGAGGACCGCCCTCGACCTGACGCTGGACGCTAGGGCGAAATCAGCCCGGGCACAACGATCCTCGACACTTTTTTCTTTGTGTCGTACCGAAATCAAGTCGTGGCGGGCAGCCAAGACGGCCGGTTCGACTCGAAATCCGCGATGTCATCGGCGTGCGTGAGGGTGACCGCGATGTCGTCGAGACCCTCCATCAGCCGCCACCGTGCGTAGTCGTCTATCTCGAAGTCCGTCACCAGGTTCGGGGCCGACACCTGTCGTTGGGCCAGGTCTACCGTGATCCGGGCACCCGGATCGGACTCGACGAGGTCCTGCAGGTCGGTGACCACGCTCTCGGGCAGCGCCACGGTGAGTAGTCCCGACTTGAACGAGTTGCCCCGGAAGATGTCACCGAACCGCGGCGAGATGACGACCCGAAAACCGTGGTCCTGCAACGCCCATACCGCGTGTTCACGTGATGACCCGATCCCGAAGTCGGGGCCCGTGATCAGCACGGTGGCGCCGTCGTACCGGGAGTCGTTGAGCACGAAAGCAGGGTCGTCGCGCCAGGCGTGGAACAGGCCGTCCGCGAACCCGGTGCGGGTCACTCGCTTGAGGAACTCCGCCGGGATGATCTGGTCGGTGTCGACGTTGCTGCGGCGCAACGGGAGTCCGCTGCCGGTATGTGTGGTGAAGGGCTCCATTTTGTCGACTCCCTACAGGTTGGCCGGGGCGGTGAGGCGACCCGTAACGGCGGTAGCAGCGGCGACGGGAGGCGATACCAGGTGGGTTCGAGCGCCCGGACCTTGCCTGCCCTCAAAGTTTCGATTCGACGTTGACGCGCTGCGATTTCCCGGCTTCACCTTGTCGGGATTCATGCCCAAGCACATCGAGCATCCGGCGCCGCGCCACTGTGCACCGGCCGCTGTGAAGACCTCATCGAGCCCTTCGGACTCGGCGGCCGCCTTCACCGCGGCGGAGCCGGGGACCACCAGGACCTCGACGCCGGCCGCTACCTGTCGGCCACGGAGCACCTCGGCCGCGGCTCGCAGGTCTTCGATCCGGCCGTTGGTGCACGACCCGATGAAGACCGTGTCGACAGCGACGTCACGCAACCGAGTTCCCGGCGCCAGATCCATGTAGACGAGGGCTCGTTCTGCCGCCGCGTCCGCCGGCTCCGGCACGCTTCCCGCCAACGCCGCACCCTGCCCAGGGTTGGTCCCCCACGTCACCCACGGCGACAGTGCCGACGCATCGACGTGGACCACGGTGTCGAACTCGGCGTCATCGTCGGTGACCAGTGAGCGCCATGCAGTGACCGCGTCATCCCACGACGCACCGGCCGGAGCGTGCTGCCGGCCGCGGAGGTAGGCGAATGTCGTCTCGTCCGGAGCAACCATGCCCGCCCGTGCGCCCGCCTCGATCGACATGTTGCAGACCGTCATCCGGCCTTCCATCGACAACGCCCGGATCGCCTCGCCGCGATATTCGATGACGTGCCCCTGACCACCGCCGGTGCCGATCTGGCTGATGATCCCGAGAATCAGGTCCTTCGCGGTCACGCCCGCCGGAAGGGCACCATCGACCTCAATGGCCATGGTCCGCGGTCGCTGCTGCGGCAAGGTCTGGGTGGCGAGGACGTGTTCGACCTCGCTCGTGCCGATGCCGAAGGCGAGCGCACCGAACGCCCCATGGGTGCTGGTGTGGCTGTCACCACACACCACGGTCATGCCGGGCTGCGTCAGCCCGAGCTGCGGGCCGATGACGTGAACGATGCCCTGCCCGGCGTCGCCCATCGGATGGAGCCGGACCCCGAACTCCTCACAGTTTCGGCGCAGCGCTTCGACCTGGGTGAGGCTCACCGGATCCACGATCGGCCCGACCGTCGTAGGCACGTTGTGGTCCTCGGTAGCGATGGTGAGATCGGTACGGCGGACTCCTCGACCTGCGGCCCGGAGTCCGTCGAAGGCCTGTGGGCTGGTCACCTCGTGCACCAGGTGAAGGTCGATGTAGAGCAGATCCGGCTCGCCTTCGGCGGTGCGCACCTGGTGCGCGTCCCAGACCTTCTCCGCCAGCGTGCGGCCCATGACGTCCTCCTCCGGTCGGCGACACCGCCGCGAGTCCGGACTTGCATCTCGCTATATGAGACGGCAGTATCGCTGTGTGACACAGACTAGCGGAGTTGGCGTCCTCGACAAAGCGGTGACCGTGCTCGACTGCGTGGCGGCCGCTCCGGCGTCCCTCGCAGAGCTCGTCGAGCGCACCGAGCTGTCACGCCCCACGGCCTACCGGCTGGCGGTGGCGCTCGAGACGCACCACTTCCTGGAGCGGGATGCGGCGGGCCGGTTCCGGCTCGGTGTTCGGCTCGCTGAGCTGGCCGCAGCTGCCGGCGGTGACCCGCTGCTCCGGGCAGCCGACCGGGTCCTGGAGCGGCTTCGTGACAGCACGCACGAGAGCGCCCAGCTCTACCGCCGGGCCGGTGAGATACGCCGCTGCGTAGCGGCGGCCGAGCGCGCGACCGGGCTCCGCGACACCGTCCCGGTCGGCGCGGAGTTGCCGATGACGGCGGGCTCGGCCGCGCAGGTGCTGCTGGCGTGGGAGCCGACCGCCGAGATGACGGCGATCGCGGGGCGGGCCCGGTTCTCGGCCGCCACGCTGGCGACGGTCCGGCGACGGGGCTGGGCGGCCAGCGTCGGCGAGCGCGAGGCTGGTGTGGCCTCGGTGTCCGCACCGGTGTGGGGGCCCGATGGGCGCGTGGTGGCGGCGGTATCGGTCTCCGGGCCGCTGGACCGGCTGACCCGGACCCCTGGACGGTTACATGCGGCCGCCGTCGTGGCCGCCGCCCGAGCGCTGTCCATCGCGGCCGGTGCTCAGCGCTCCGACGTACCGTCCACGACGACGTCGGCACGAACGTCAGGTCGGTCGCGCGCGACGTAGTCGGCTTCGTCGGCCATCCATTGCTCCCACAGTGGCAAGGCGGCCGCGCCATCGCGCTGCAGGCCGCGGCGTAGTCGGACGTCTCGGGGGGTCTCGACCCAGATCGCGAAACTGAGCATGTGGGCCCACTCGACCCGGCTGGCCGACACCCCCTCGATGATGACGACCGGTGCCGGCTCTACGACTACCTCGCCGCCGAGCCGGCTGGCCTCCCAGTCGTAGCGCTGGAATCTGGCTGCCGCACCATTCGCGAGCGGCTGGATGGCCTCGACGAGCATCCGGGGCCACCAGTCCAGTGAGTTGTCCCATGATGCGAAGTCGTCGGTGCGGAGGATCGGGGCGCCGTCGAGGTCCGCCGCCAACCGGGCCGCCAGGGTGGACTTGCCGGCTCCCCCGCACCCGTCGACGGCAACCAGCCGGATCCCGCCCGGCAGTGCCCGGATCCGCGCCACCAGGTCGTCGTACCAGCCGGGATCCATGACGGCCCAGTGTCCACAGCCAGCCTCGATCGCGCGACCGCATTGTCAGCCCGGCCACGCACTCTCGACCGGGAGGTGCGACATGCCACGGCGGTGTTCGGTCCGCGGCTGCGGGCGGAAGGCGACGGAGCGAGGCTGGTGCCACGGCCACTACCTGCGCTGGCTACGGCTCGGTGATGTCCAGCCCCAGCGTCCACTGGGCCGACGCATCAACACCGTCTGCTCGGTCGACAGCTGCGAGCGTCCAGCCACCAAGCGCAAGCTCTGCCGAACCCACGCCAACCGCAAGCGCAAGTTCGGAGATGTCCAGGCGGACAAGCCGATTCGCGACGTGCCGGGCACGGGATACCTCAACCACGGGTATCTCGTCGTCCCGGTGCCGCCTCACCTGCGACATTTGACCGACGGCGAAACCGCCACCGGTCAGCATCGCTTCGTCATGGCCAGCCACCTAGGGCGCGCGCTTACCCCCGACGAGTCGGTCCATCACAAGAACGGCGATCGCCTTGATAACCGGATTGAGAACCTTGAGCTGTGGTCACGTTGGCAGCCGCGCGGCCAGCGCGTGACCGACAAGGTCGAGTACGCCGTTGAGATCCTGCGGCGATATGCGCCGGACCGGCTCGCTAAGACGAACCGCGACGGCTGACGCCTCGAAACGCGGCAACGTACTCCCAACGGGATTTGAACCCGTGTTACCGCCTTGAGAGGGCGACGTCCTAGGCCACTAGACGATGGGAGCTTGGAGAAGATCGGTCGACTGGCACCGACTCTCGCTGGGGTACCAGGACTCGAACCTAGACTAGCTGAACCAGAATCAGCCGGGCTGCCAATTACCCCATACCCCATGGGACCGCGCGAAGCGCGAGCGGCGACGAGTCTAACCCAGGGCGGCATCCAGCCGGGCGAGCGTGCGTTCGCGTCCGAGCAGCTCGATCGACTCGAACAGCGGCGGCGACACGGTCCGCCCGGTGACGGCCACCCGGACCGGTCCGAAGGCGAGTCGCGGTTTGAGCCCCAGCCCGTCCACCAGCGCCTCGCGCAGCGCCGCCTCGATGCCGGCGGCGGTAAACGACTCGAGCGCCACGAGCGTCGTCCGTGCCGCCTGTACTGTCGGCAGCTGCTCGGGCCCGAGCTGCTTGGCCGCGCTGTCCGGATCCACACTGAAGTCCGCGTCATCCTCGACGAGGAACTGCAGCATGTCGGCGGCCTCGCGCAGCGTCGTGACTCGCTCGGTGACCAGCGGGGTGGCCCGGCGTACCAGGTCGGCCTGCTCCCCCGTCGCGCCCATCGTCGCGACGATCCGCTCGGCGATGTCCTCGACCGGCAGCTCGCGCATGTAGTGACCCGACAGCCAGCGCAGCTTGTCGACGTCGAAGACGGGCCCGACCGCGTTAACACGCGACCAGTCGAAGCTCTCGACCATCTCCTCGAAGCTGAAGACCTCGCGTCCATCGGGCAGCGAGTAGCCCATCAGAGCAAGGAAGTTGCGCAGCGCCTCGGGCAGGAAGCCTTCGTCGACGAACCAGGTGAGCCGAGCCGCCGGGTTCTTGCGCTTGGAGATCTTCGACTTGTCGGCGTTGCGCAGTAGCGGCATATGGGCGAACTGCGGCAGCGGCCAGCCCAGCCACAGGTAGAGCAACAGGTGCTT
>DATAVK010000134.1:0-78770 GCA_036267755.1 Mycobacteriales bacterium | reverse complement strand
CGCAGTGACCGGCATCAAGACCACGGGCGAGAAGACGCTCATGCTCTTCTCGGGCCGTGCCCACCCGGCACTCGCCGACGAAGTGGCTCACCAGCTCGACATCGCCGTGAGTCCCACCATGATCCGTGACTTCGCCGACGGCGAGATCTACGCGCGCTTCGAGGAGTCGGTGCGGGGGTGCGACGCGTTCGTCGTGCAGTCCATGACCATGCCGATCAACCAGTGGTTCATGGAAACGCTCATCATGTGTGACGCGCTCAAGCGCGGCTCCGCGAAGCGGATCACCATGGTGGTGCCGTACTACCCGTACTCGCGGCAGGACAAGAAGCACCTCGGGCGCGAACCGATCTCCGCCCGCCTGGTCGCCGACCTGTACAAGACCGCCGGCGCCGACCGGATCCTCACCGTCGACCTGCACACCAGCCAGATCCAGGGGTTCTTCGACGGCCCGGTCGACCACATGTTCGCGCTGCCCCTGCTGGCCGATCACGTCGAGCGGACCTACGGCACCGACAACCTCGTGGTCGTCGCCCCGGACTCCGGACGGGTGCGAGTCGCCGAGCGGTGGGCGGAGCGGCTCGGAAACCGTCCGCTGGCCTTCATCCACAAGACCCATGACATCACCGTCGCCAACAGCGTCGTGGCGAACCGTGTGGTCGGCGACGTCAAAGACCGCACCTGCATCGTCGTCGACGACATGATCGACACGGCCGGGACGATCACCGCAGCCTCGGAGGCGCTGTTCGACTCCGGCGCCGCCGATGTCATCGTCGCCGCCACGCACGGTGTGCTCTCCGGACCGGCGACCGACCGGCTGAAGAACAGCCGGATCCGTGAGGTGATCTTGACGAACACGCTCCCGCTCGGCCCCGACCAGGAGCTGGACAAGATGACCGTGCTGTCGATCGCGCCGCTACTCGCGCAGGCGATCAACGCCGTCTTCGCCGACGGCTCGGTCACGAGCCTGTTCGACGGGAACGCCTGAACCGGCGATTTTCGCCGTACCGAACGTCGTCGCCTAGACTCGTACAGGCTTCATACATACGCAACGTTCGAGGAGTTCAGTCGTGCCCGAGGTCCGTATCGCTGCCGAACCGAGAACCGAGTTCGGCAAGGGAGGCGCCCGGCGCACGCGACGGGCGGGGAACATCCCCGCCGTCCTGTACGGCCACGGCACCGACCCCCGCCACATCGCGCTCCCCAGCCGCGCCTTCGAGAGTGCCCTGCGCACCGACGGTGCCAACGTGCTGCTCGAGGTGCAGATCGACGGGGACAGCGAGCTCGCCCTGCCCAAGTCGATCCAGCGCGACCCGGTCCGCGGCGTCATCGAGCACATCGACCTGATCTTGGTCCGGCGCGGTGAGCGGATCTCCGTCGACGTCCAGGTGCAGATCACCGGCGAGATCGCGCCAGGCGGGCTGCTCGACCAGCAGGTCAACGCGCTGTCGGTCATGGCTGAGGCGACCAACATCCCGTCGGAGTTCACGGTTTCCGTCGAGGGCCTTGAGATCGGCGCCTCCGTGCACGCCTCTCAGGTCGACCTGCCGGACGGTGTCGAGCTCGCGGGTGACCCCGAGCAGGTCGTCGCCCACGTGCTGGCCGCTCCGACCGCGGAGCAGATGGAGGCCGACCTCGACTCCGACGTCGCGGAGATCCCGACGACCGAGACCGAAGCCGCCGAGGGCGAGGCCGAGGGTGGCGAAGCCGGTGCCGCGAGCGACTCCGACGCGGGCGCTGCGGCCGAGGGCGACAGCGACCAGAGCTGACATCCGCGGTGGTCGACGAGGCCCCGTGGCTGATCGTCGGGCTGGGTAACCCCGGACCCGGGTACGCCGGAAACCGGCACAACGTCGGGTTCATGGTGCTCGACGTGCTGGCCAGTCGCGTGGGTGGCAAGTTCAAGGCGCACAAGGGCCGAGCGGACATCCTCGAGACCCGGCTGTCCGGCCGCCGCGTCGTGCTCGCGAAGCCCCGATCCTTCATGAACGAGTCGGGCGGCCCGGTCTCGTCGCTGCGCGACTTCTTCCGGGTGCCGGAGGAGCAGATCGTCGCGGTGCATGACGAGCTCGACCTCGAGCCGGGGATGCTACGGCTCAAGCTCGGTGGCGGCGACAACGGTCACAACGGGCTGCGGTCGTTGCGCCGCTCGCTGGGA
This sequence comes from Mycobacteriales bacterium, assembly GCA_036267755.1. Taxonomy (GTDB): domain Bacteria; phylum Actinomycetota; class Actinomycetes; order JAFAQI01; family JAFAQI01; genus DATAVK01. The sequence continues at coordinate 76,615 of DATAVK010000134.1, read as the reverse complement.
TCGGGGGAGTTCGTCCGGGTCCGGGTGGGCATCGGCAGGCCCCCCGGTCGACAGGACCCCGCCGACTTCGTCCTCCGCGACTTCTCGGGGGCCCAGCGCAAGGACCTCGACGTCACGCTGGAGCGGGCGGCCGACGCGGTCGAGACGCTCGTAGGCGAGGGCCTAGCGGCGGCTCAGAACGCGTTCAACGACTGAGCCGGACGCCGTCGTAACGGATAGTGTTCGGCCATGATCGTGGTGACAACGAACGACCTTCCGGGCTTCCGGATCGACGAGGTGTACGGCGAGGTCTTCGGGCTGACCGTGCGGTCGCGCAACGCGTTCTCGCAGATGGGTGCCGGGCTGAAGTCGATGTTCGGCGGCGAGCTGAAGGGCATGACCAAGGCGCTCTACGACAGCCGCAACGAGGTCATGAACCGCATGGTCGAGGAGGCCGAGCGTCGCGGAGCGAACGCGATCCTGTCGATGCGGTTCGACACCTCGGAGATGGGCGACGTCTGGACCGAGATCTGCGCGTATGGGACGGCGGTACGCGCCACCAAGATCTGATCCGACCGGCCGCCGGCGAGTCGATCAGACGCCGTGGCCGCGCTCGTGCAGGACACCCTGGACGTAGTCCGCGGAGAGCCCGGCGGTTACGGCCAGCGCGATGTACGCCCGGGGTTCGCGCCACGACTTGCGCAGCGACCGGCCGGCCCAGCGCCAGGAGTCACGGCGGGCGCCTGACGCGGCCTTTGCGAAGGCGATCTGCGCGTAGACCCGGGCCGCTCCGCGGCTGGACCGGGCGATGTCCGGGTGCTGCTCGAGCATCCACAGTGACGACGACGCCTTGGTGTCCCAGTCGCGGTCGAAGTAGGACCGCTTTGACCAATAGACCCGCACCAGGGGGTCGTCCACGTTGACGATCGGATGCCGTCGCGCCGCCCGCAGCAATAGATCCCAGTCCTCGTTCTGGCTGCCGGGAACCTGCTCGTCCAGCAAGCCGATGCCCGACACCAGCGCCGCGCGGTCCGCGAGGAACGTCGAGGAGTGCAGCATCGCCATCCGACGGGGGAGCAGCGTCTCGTAGTCGATCCGGTCAGTACCGGCCCGGCGTACCGATCGGTGGCCGTCGTAGTCCACCTCGATGGCGCAGGTGGCGAACTCGGCCCCCGGCTGGTCCTGCAGCGCCGCCACCTGCCGACGCAGCCGACCCGGCAGCCATTCGTCGTCGTCGTCGCAGAAGGCGACGAGCGGCGTGCTGGCGGACAGGATGCCGGTGTTGCGCGTCCCCGACAGCCCCGACGTGCGGGTGTTGGTCAGGAAGCGGATCCGGGCGTCGTCCGGAAGCGATGATGTCGCGGCCGCCACGTCCGTGCCGTCGACCACGACGGCCACCTCGAGCGTTCCGGGGTAGTCCTGGTCCAGGATCGCCGTCACGGCCCGCGCCAGCAGCTCCGGGCGGTCGCGGGTCGGGACAACCGCGCACACGGCGGGGAACTCACTCACGTCCACGTCACCGTTCTCGCCGATTCCGCCTGGGTTGGTTGACTCTATCGGTGGGGTGGCCACGCATCCCGGCAAACGCCGATCGCGACGGCACGGAACCGATATCGTCAGGGGATATGCGAGGGGAGCGGCGCTGACTCAGGTCGCAGCCACACCCACCTCGGCCGTAGGGGCCACGGCCCGCGGCGGTGCGGCGAACGTGGTGGGGGCGGGGCTCAGCGCCGTCCTGAACCTCGTCATCGTGCTGGCGGTGACCCGGTCGCTGAGCAAGCCGGATGCCGGCTTCGTCTTCACCGCGACCGCGATCTACGTCCTGATCGAGACCTTGTCCAACGCCGGAACCGGTGTCGGACTGGTCCACTTCATCTCCAGCGACCTTGCCCGTGGGGAGCGGCACCGCATCCCACAGGTCGTATGGGCGTCGCTTGTGCCGGTCGCAGCGATCAGTCTGGTCGGGGCCGCGTTGACCGTCGCGGTGTCGCCCGTGCTCCTGCGCGCTCTCGGCACAGCTGCCATCAACCGCCATGCGGACACCGCCATGGTGATCGTCGCGATTGGCATCCCGATCGGCGCGTTGTACGACGCGCTCACCGCAGCGACGCGCGGGTTGGGATCGGCCCGACCCACGGTTCTGGTCGAAAAGATCGGGCGCCCGCTGCTGCAAGGCATCGGGGTGTTCATCGCGGCCGCGAGCGGCGCGAGCAGCGTCGTCCTGGTGGTCGCGTGGGTGGCCCCCTACGCCATCGCTGCGCCGGTCATGGCGGTGTGGTTCGTGCGGATGATGCGCTCGGCCGGCGTGCCGCTGTACTCCGCGCAGTGGCCGCAGTCGCTGCGCCCGGTGTGGTCGTTCACCGCGCCTCGTGCCCTCACCGGCGTCTTCCAGGTGTTGCTGCAGCGACTCGACATCCTGCTCGTCGGCGGGATCCTCGGTGCCTCGGCCGCCGCTGTCTACACCGGCGCGACGCGGTTCGTTGTCGTCGGTCAGCTTGGCAACCAGGCCGTTTCCTACGCGTTCCAGCCCCAGCTGGCGCGTCTCGTCGCCACCCAGCGGCTCGAGGAGGCGCGCGAGCTGTTCCGAGTGTCGGCGGCGTGGATCGTCGGCCTGTGCGGTCCGCTCTACATGGCGGTGTGTGTCACCGCTCCCTGGCTGGTGCAGCTGCTCGGTGCGAAGTATCAGGCGGGCGTCTGGACCATGGTGGTCGTGACCGGCACGATGTTCGTCGGCAACGCGTGCGGACTGGTGGACGTCGTACTCGTCACCCTCGGCCGTACGTCGTTGAACATGCTGAACGTCGCGGTGGCCCTCGTCCTCAACGTCTCCATCGACGTGGTGCTGATTCCCCACATCGGGATCATCGGAGCTGCCATCGGCTGGGCCGTCGCCATTCTGGTGAACAACGTGCTGCCCGTGATCCAGGTCCATCGCTCGAACGGGTTCACGCCGTTCAGCCGGCTGTGGCTGCAAGCCCTGATCAGTATCGGCCTGCTCTTCGGCGTACTCCCCGGCATCTTCCTGTTGATCTTCGGGTCGAAGAGCGTGCTCGTGATTCCTGCCCTGGTCGTCGCCACCGGGATCTATCTGGTCATCGTGTGGCGGCGGCGTGAGGTCCTGAACCTGGGACGGATCAGGCCGGTGACCGCGACCGCATCAGCCTGAGCCGGTGCCCACCGTCTCACCGTGCCTCGGCTGGTGCACCCCGGCCACCAGAGACCGGAAGGCCGTCACCACATCCGCGTCGTTGCCGATCAGGTAGGACAGCGAGGCCTTGTCGGAGTCGCCTTTCTCGAAGTACACCGCCGCCTTGATGGGGGGTTCCGTGAGGGCCGCTCGGGCGTTGCGCAGCCACGCTGCGCGTTGCTGCGGTGAGTAGCTGTTGGGTACGCCGAACTCACCGATCATCGCTGGCTTCCCGGTGCCGCGGGCCCAGTTCACGAACGGCGCGATCAGGGCGCCGAGCTGCTGCGACGACGAGTCGGGTTGCGAGTAGTCCGGGTAGGCGTCGGCGCACACCCAGTCGACCTCGTCGTTCCCGGGGTAGTAGCTCTGCGCCCTGCCGCTGGCGAAGCCGACGGCGGTGGGGCACCAGACCCAGGAGGCGTTGTGGACACCGGCGGAACGGAACAGCGACCTGATCCGGTCCCACGCGGTGATGTACGCGGTGGGGGAGACGACGTCAGAGGCGAGGTTGGGTCGGTCCATCTCCCAGCGGAACTCGAGGAACACCGGAGAGTGCAGGCTCGCGATCTGATGCGCGGTCGCGACGATCTCGGCGTCGTCCTGCCCGCTGGCCATCTGCGGGATGTCGGTGCCGGCCCACGACACCATGACGATGTGGCCCGACTGGGCAAACGTGGTGGCTGATGCTGTCGGGAACGGGTGGCCGTAGGGCAGGTAGACGTGGGCGATCGCCAAGGTTGCGCACGCGGTGCGCTGCAGCGTGTCGAAGGACGACGTCAGCGCGCTCTGGGTGACGTCGGATCCCAGCAGCGAGAATCCCCCGAAGTAGCTGCCCGAGCGGGGCGGAGCGGGTGCCTCGTCGGCCGGCAGCGCGGAACCGGTCGGCAGCGGTTTGTGGCAGGCGGGTGCGGGAGGCTGCGCGGAATGCGGGGACGACGACGAGCCGCAGGCAGCGAGCACCACCGGACCGACGACGGCCAGGAGGGTGGCCGCCACCACGGTCCGGAATCGCCGTCGCGACCGAGCGATCACGGATGACCGAGCCGGCTGATGCCGGACTCCAGCTCCGGGACCAGCCAGTCCTGGATCTGGCCCAACCGGGCTCCGGCCGCTGCCTGTCCCTCAGCTTCGTAGCGAACCGCCAACATCATCAAGTGGGACAGCGCGGTCACCCGAGCGGCCCGCTCGTCGGGTACGACGGCAGCGAGCAGCTCCGGCGACTCGTCGACGATCGTGCGCGCCGCCAACGACGGATTAATGCCCTCGCCGATGAGCAGCTGCATCAGTCGGTAGTGGACGAGATCCGACCCGCTGGGGATCCCGACGTCGTAGCGCTCCCAGTCCCAGGCCAACAGCCGGGTGCCGACCTGTCGCAGGTTCCACGGCGACCAATCGCCGTGACTGGCTCCACCACGCAGCGGGATCTCCTGCGCGCGCCGTCCCAGCTCGTCGTGGGCTGCGACCAACCGGCTCCGGTTCGGGGTCTCGGCCATGGCCTCGAGCTGATCCCGCAGCCGCGGCCAGAGCGGCAACCCCGCGAGCGGGCCTGCCGGTGTCGGTGCGATGTCAGCGATGGCGGTCGCCGCTGCCTCCAGGCGGAGCCGATCGGGTTGCCCCCCGCGCTCCCAGGTCGGCAGCGGCTCCAGCGCCAGCACGGTGAGTCCGGCGAAGTCGCTCAGGTCGAGCACCGCCGGGACCGTCACCGCGTCGGGTCCGCGGGCCGCCACGTCACGCAGCGCGGTCGCCTCCCGGGTCACCAGTTCCCGGGTGAGCGGGTTCGTGCCGACCTTCACGAAGGCGAGCGGCGTCGACCGGCCCGCTGCGATCGCCTGGAGCACCGGCTTTCGGTTGGCCCGGGCGGCCGAGAGCTGCAGCGAGACCGAGACCTCGGCCCCGAGAACCCGGCTCAAGTGGTCGTTGATCCCGGCCTCCGCGCCGTCCCGGCCGGCGGTCACCAGCAGCCGCTGACCGAGCCCCCCGCGGCCGGCGGCGCTGAGCGCGACTCCGATCGCGGTCGACGCCAACCGCGCCGACCGGCCCAGAGCCGGCCCGTAGCAGCGCATCACGGTCCGCGCGGCGCTGCGTGGCGTACTGGGCACCAGCACGAGTGGTCGGCGCGCCGATGGCGCGACGCTGAAGATCAGCGAGTCACTCCCTCGCGAGGCCGGCCGACCGACCCGGACATCACGACCGGGGAACAGCAGCTCGAGGGTTGCCCTGGCGTTGTCGATGCGTTCCCCGGCGTTCGGCCGACTCACGACACGATGCCGGCCCGCGGCGGGTTCCCCGCGAGCTGACGCAACGACAAGGCGATGGAGATCATGGCGAGGGTGAGCGCGACCGGAAGGTTGTTGTAGAAGAACGTGTAGAACAACGTGAGCCCGATGGTCAGCCTGGCAGCGGCTCCGATCATGGTTCGGTCACGTCTCAATCGCCACCAGACCGAGATGAAGAAGCCGGCGTAGAGGCCCAGGCCGACCAGGCCGGTGTTGAACATGATCGCCCACAGTTCGCCGGTGCTCCCGATCCCGGCCTGTCCGCATGACGGGCATGCCGCGGATGGCCCAACACTGATCGAGTTGGCACTGCCCACTGCTTTCCGTGGGCCACCCCACCCCAGAATCGGCGACCGGAGGGCGCCGTCCACCGCGGCCTCGTCGAGGAAGCGCCGGATTTCGTTGCTCTGCCCGTGCTCAGCCCGCTCCGTCACGACGGTGTGCAGCGGCGAGGCAAGGAACGCGAGCACGATGACGGGGATGGCGATCAGTGCCGCGACGGTGGCGCGGGCGTCGCCGCGCCGGGCTGCCCGGACGACTAGGTAGCCCCCGGAGAGGACTAGCCCGAACCACAGTCCCCGGTTGAGCGAGTACACCACCGGCACCGTCGTCACCGTCAGGATCACGACAAGTGCAACTCGTCGCCCTCGCCGCGCCGGCTGCCACATGTAGACGCAGAACCAGATGAGCAGCAGCGAGATGACGTTGGCCCAGAAGTTCGTGTAGCTCCACGGCGCGGCCGGCCGGCCCGTGGTCTGGGTTCCCAGCACGTTCTGCACCTGTGCCGTGGTCGGGTGGACGAGCGTTGAGGCATAGGAGTTCGACGTGATCGCGTGCGGGAGTATCAGCTCCATCGGCGACGTGAACTCGAGGTGCGGAACGACCAGACCGAGGATCCCGCCACCGAGCGTGACGAGGAACAAGATGCTCAGCCAGTGGATGATGCGCCGCTGCGGTACCTCCTCCTCGGTGAGGTTCCCGACGTACAGCAAGGTGATCGTGACGCCCGCCAGCTGGACCAAGGACAGGACGACGCTCAGCCCGCGACCGGTGACCGAGCCCGCAATCGTGTTGGGCGGAGTCAGCGGAAGCATCACCAGCGACAGGACGGTCCACATCAGGTACAGCAGCCATAGCCCGAACCCTGGTGGGAGCCGCAGCGGACGTCGTCGCATCAGCTCCCGCGCCATGGGCACGCTGAAAATGACGAACGCGAACTCGCCCACACCGAGGGCCCACCACAGCGGGTACAGGCACAGGATCGCCGCCAGTGGCCACCCGGGGGGCAGCCGGCGTCGGGTGGTTAGCGGAGGTGTCGCGCTCGCAGCCGACGGGCTGACGGGCCGGTAAGCCGTCTCAACGAGCTGCATCGGCAGGGTCTGCGCCGGGATCGGCCGCCGGGCGGAGGCCGGCCCGCGAGCGCGCGGGCTGTAGCTGTGACGCTCGCGCGTCGGGCGCGGCGGTTAGGTCGTCGTCCATGAGCGGCGCCGGTGACGACAGCTGCACCGAACGCGGGTGGCCCAGCTCCATCAGTGCCTTGGGTGCCGGCTTACGGGAGTCGAAGACGGCGCCCAGCACCTCGAGCTTGGACAGCCGGGCTTCGCGGAGGATGTCCGCCACCTCCGGCTGCGTCGTCGTCCCCGCCGTCACGACGAGCAGCAGGATGTCGCTCACCCCGGCGAGCACGAACAGCTCGGACTTGGCGCCGGCGGGGGCGACGACCAGCAGGTAGTCCGCCTCCGACCGGGCATTGCGCACCGCAGTCTGGATCGCCTCCGTCGCAGGGACCTTGGGGGCCCGCAACGTGGCGCGCTTGAGCTCTGCGCTGCTGATAACCCCAGCCGAGTGGCCCAGGCCTTCCAGCTGGCCGGCCAGTCGCTCGGCGAGCGCCTGGGTGCGGGTCCACTGGGCTTCTGACGTTGACGCGATCAGCACGACTCCGCTGCCGAGTCTCGAGGCGAGCTCGGTCGCGGTCCGGTAGTCGCAGGTCTCCACCCGCTGGCTCTCCGCGACCGCCGCCCGTCGTCCTCGGCGGGACTCGCGGCGGGTGGGTGCAGTGCCCAACGTCGGCACCCCAAGAGCGGCGAGATCTTCGTCGTACCGGACTCTCGCGCCGCGGTGGTCACGGGCAAAGGCCCCGACCAACCCCACCAGCAGCCCGAGTACGGCGAACGATGCGATGACGATGTCGCGCGCCAGCCCGCCCCGAGTGGCGACGGTGGCAGGCGAGATGACCCGGCCCGGGTTCAGGACGACGGTCGTCAGCGAGGTCAGCTGGCCGTTCAGCGAGGTGATCTGGCTCTGCAGGGTGGTGACCTGGTCGTCGTCGAAGTTGCGCGCGGCCGACCCGACGGGCTCGTCGATCGCCGCCGTGGCCATCTTCTTCAACTGCGCGTTGGCCGAGGAGATCTGCTTGTCGACGGAGGCGACCTGCGCCTTGACGTAGTTCTGCGCGACCGTCGTGCGGTTGTCCAGGTAGGCCTTCGCGAATGCGGTGGCGCCTGCCTCGGCCTTGCCGGCCGACCCTGCCTTGTAGGTGATCGTGAGGATCGAGGTGTTCGCGGGCACGGTGACCGTGACGTGCTTGAGCAGCTCGGTCGGCGACAGCGACGTCGGGAACGTCGTCTTCGCCAGGGCGGCGACCGGCTCGGAGCGCAGCACCTGAGCCTCGGTGTCGAGGTTGACGGTGCCGCTTGTGCGGCTCCCGGCAGCGTTCCCGACGCCTTGATCAGTGATGTCGGTGAGCACCAGCACCCGAGCCGACGACGTGTACGTCGTCCGCAGCAGCGTGGAGACCCCGACCCCCACGACGATGCCAACCAGCAGGCAGAACGCCACGAACCACAGGTGACGCCGGACCGGCCTGGTGTAGTGCGCGAGATCGTGGAAGACAGCGCTCGTGTCCGTCGCCGCGAGGCCCCGCGCCCCCGATGCTGCGGATGTCTCGCTTATCGGCTCCATGCGGGACGAACTCCTTTGTCCTCTGGCCGGCTCGGCGTGACGGGGGTGCCTTCGGACCTGTCGGGCCGCTCCTGGGGAACCGGGGTCGGGCGTTCGGGTGCGTAGGGGGTCCCGTTGACGCCATCAATCATCACCCTTGATATCCGATGTTGACGCCCCGTGAGGGTGGTTTCGTACAATTTTCTTATTCGCCAGGGGTTCACTGCGACCTCGCTCCCGCGTCGCTCAGTGGTAACCGAAAGTTCTCATGACCGGCCAGGTGAGCCCGGTCACGGTCGCTCGCTGTCGGGCCGAGAGACCGGACTGCCATCCGTCGCGCGCCACTACCGGGACCTCGCCGACGGTGAACCGGCCGGGGTTGCCCGACACGGTGTGTGCCGCCGTCAACGTGGCGATGCCGTCGTCACTGATCGGCCACGCCTGAACCGGGCAGAGCGACGACCACCCGGCCACCGCCCTCAGGGTGTCGGCAGGGTGGACGAGGAAGTCCTCATAGCGGACCAGCATCGAGGGCGTCGTCGTACGACGCAGCGCCCGGAGCGAGAGGTTGTGGCCGTTCCACAGCATGGCCGTGCGGGACGGGCGGAACTGGGTCATCCACTCGCCGTCGTGCTCCGTCGCCTCGGGTCGGCTGACCCGCTTGGTCCACGAGTAGGCGACTGCCCGTGGATCGCGGATCACATGGAGGATCCGCAAGTCGAGCTCGCGACGGGTGCGGAGGCAGTACGCCAGCGAGGGGTGTTTGCTCGAGTCCACGACGACGCGGGCGCCGCTCACCTGAGCCGCCGCGGCGTAGACCGCGAGGTAGTACCCGGTGTACTCCGCGAGGTCGGCCATGAGTGCGGACGACATCCGACCGCGGGCCAGCCTGGGGATCATCCGACTCCGGTCGATCGCCGTGCGCAGCTGCTCGACCCGCTCCACGTCGAGCTCGGACCAGCCGCCGAAAGCGGCCTTGCCCACGGCCGTCCAGAACGGGCAGCTGTGGAACGGTTGCCCGCAGCCACAGCGCTCGCCCAGCTGCACCCCGCGGTGCCACAGGTGGACCACCTCACCCAGCGGAACCGCCCCGTCCAGCTCGCCGAGAGCCCGCTCGAGCAGGGTCGTCCCGCTGCGGCCCAAACCTGCGATGTACAGGACCGGGGGAAGGCCGGAGGGCTGTCGGGCGGCGTCGCCCGCCGTGCCGTGCCTACTCGCCGCGCCGGAGGCGGTCATCGCCGCCAGCTTGGAACGCTGCCCAGCCACTCGGCGAGCTCGGCGTCGTAGGGCTCGAAATGCTCGGTGAGGCGGGTCCGAAGCTGGTCGGACAACGTCGACCGGCTCCGTGCGTTGTGCCGGTCGAAGACCGGCTGGGGGCCGACCGGCAGATCCAGGAAGCGGAGCACACCGTCGAAGCAGGGCTGCGGGTTGTCGAAGAATCCCTGGCTGTCGACCACGTGGATGCGGTCGCGACCGAGCTCGTCGGACAGCCGCCGCAAATGGTCGACGTACTGGCCGCGCTGGACGTAGGCATGGTGGCGGTGTGACTCGCTGCGCGCCGTCGGGTCGCGTCGGAGCCGGTCCTCCTCGCCGGCCAGGCGCGTCGGCTCGAGGGCCAGCGCGGTTTCGAAGTCGGTCACGGGCTCGTAGCCGCGGGCTACCTCGTGCGAGTGGGCCGAGTACGCCCGCTCCACCGGGTCGCGGACCAGCACGAGCAGCTTGACGTCCGGGAGGTCGTGAGCGATGCGCTGCGCCGCGAGCGGGTGGTACAGGTAGTACGGGCTCGACTCGAAGGTGACGGCCGCCGTGCCGCCGGTGCTGTGACGGGCGCCGGTACGGCGGAGCGGGAAGTGCGCCTGGTACCAGTCGAACGGCTTGTCGTAGGCCACGTCGAAGTAGTGGATGCCCTTGTGAAGCACCGGTCCGAGCACGACCGGGTGCTGGATCAGGGCCTTGTACATCGACGTCGTGCCGCAGCGCTGGCCGCCGGCGACCAGGAACGACGGCGTCATCCGGCGACTGGCCGTCAACCGGCCGGAGCGCGCAACCAGATCCGCCGCGAACCCCTTCACGGGGCCGGGCAGGCTCTGTGGGCTCAGCTGCACCGTGGCGCCTTTCTCGTGCCGTAAATCCGTGTCCTCAACGGCGATCGGCTCGTCTTCGGCACAACCCTACGGCTGAACGACCAACGCCCATTGACCCATCCGGATTTGCGGGATGAGCCGTTCGGGTGATTCGAAATGACTACATGGCGCAACCTTCAGCCTAGTTTTCTGCTGGTCGACCTAGTCACCATGGCTCGAACTGGTACCCACGCCCAACCGCGTCACCGCCGTCCGCATACCACGCGAACCGTGACGGTGATGGCAGTGGCATCAGGTCTGCTGTCGCTCAGCTTGGCCGCCGCGGCCGCGGCCGTGATCCCCGGTCTCACCCCGCATCGCGCTGCGCTTGACCACGTCACGGCGGCAAGGATCCCGGTCACCTGGGGTCTGAGCACGCAACGGCAGACGCTGTGGGTGAGCGACGAGGGGGACACCTACACCTCGCAGGCTAAGCCGATGATGCGGCCCGGTGGCCAGCACCTGCTGGCGGCATCCAGCCAGCCCAGTCACGGCAAGGTCATCTTCGTGAAGTTCCGGCTCAATCAGATCCCCGCCGCCGCCGTCGTGACTTCGGCGTCCCTGACACTGCAGCGCTACGGCCGGCTGCCGGTCTCGACCCTGTCGGCGTACCGGGTGACCTCCGATGGGTGGACCCAAGGCAGCCTGAACGCGCACAACGCGCCGCACCACGCCGGCCTGCTCGGCCACACCACGTCATCGCCATCACTCGACAGCGTCGCCTTCACCGTCACCCAGGCCGTCAAGCACGACGGCATTTACGCGTTCGCGATCACCTCGTCGGCTCGGCACGGCAGCGTGCGGGTGCGCTCACGTGAGGCCTCCCACGGCCCGACCCTGCGGATCCACTACCGACTGAGCAAGCTGGTTCACAAGACCCCGCCGACTCCGACCCCGACCCCGACCCCGACCGTCTCGGCCTCCGCGTCGGCGTCGCCCACGGCCACGGCCACGGCAACCCCCTCGTCGAGCCCCTCTGCCTCCGCGTCGGCCACGCCGACCGTGACCCCGTCGGCCTCCGCCACGCCAACGCTGACCCCCTCGGCCACGCCGACGGTGACCGCGACACCCACGCCGACGTTGACCCCGTCGGCCACGCCGACGGTGACGCCCACGCCAACGCTGACCCCGTCGGCCACGCCGACGGTGACCCCAACACCCACGCCGACCAAGACCTCTGGGTGCACGCTGTCGTCGATGTTGGTGCCCAGTTGCGGCGTGCTCGTCGGCGGAATCCTGCAGAGCTTCGGCGGCTCCAACTTCGCCCAGCAGCACAACAACTTCGTGTCCCAGACGGGTCTACCGATGGTCGTGGCGCACGACTACCTGCGTCCCGGCGACGTCCTGTCGGCATCGGACATCGCGATCGCGCAGAAGCCGGGCACGCTCCTGCAGCTCAACTGGAAGCCCGTCTCGACGTGGGCCCAGGCGAACGGCAGCAACGCATCGGTGAACGCCCAGATCGACGCCATGGCCAAGAGCATCAAGGCGCTGGGCAGCACCAAGATCATGGTGGCGCTGTTCCACGAGCCTGAGAACGACGTGTCCTCTGGCGCGGCGGGGTGCCCCAGCTCGGTCTACAAGGGCGGGGCCGGCACACCGGCCGACTATCGCGCCATGTGGGCGAACGTCGAGAGCCGGTTCAACAGTCTGGGCGTGACCAACGTCGTCTGGGCGATGAACTACATGGGCTACAGCGGGTGGAACTGCATGGTCGACGCGCTATGGCCGGGCAACAACCTCGTCGACTGGGTGCTGTGGGACCCCTACACCGCGACCAGCAACTTCGCGACCTCGGTCAAGGGCTTCTACACCGAGCTCGGCAGCCTGACGGACGCGTCCCACGACTACACGGCGAAGCCGTGGGGGCTGGGCGAGTTCGGGACCTCCTCCGCGGTCGACGCGGATCGCGCGGCGTATTACACCAACGCGGAGTCCACGCTCGCGAGCAACCAGTTCCCCAACCTCAAGCTGCTGTCCGTGTTCGACGTGAACATGGTGGGTTGCTGCGACCTCCGGGTCGCCTACGACTCCAAGTCCCAGCCGGATCCGGGCGAGCTCAACGCCTTCGAGGCGATGGCGAACAGCCCGGTCGTCCGGCTCGGGAACGAGAGCGCCGCCGGCTTCTGAGCGCGGGCGTCGATGGGCTGGTCCGCTCGGGCCAGCCCATTCCGCCGAACGGGTGACGAGTATCACCTTGAGCACCCAGGCGGGTGATTTTTCCCCGTTCTCCGGCGGCCGGCGCGACCGCGACTTACGTTGTCGGTCGGCCCACCTTGTCCCGGCGACATGAAGCAGGACGACCCCGGGCCGACGAGGAGAATCCTGATGGCACGGCCCCGTACCGCCCTGTTGGCTGTCGTCGGTGTGATCTCGGCCATGCTCACCGGCTTGGTGGCTGTGGCGGCACCGGCTTCGGCCGTCCAGGCGACGCAGCCGACGGTCGTGAACGCCGTCCCGGCGTCGTTCACCCCGGACGTCAACAACGGAACCGTCTTCTCGATCGGCCAGGTCGCCGGCGTGACCTACATCGGCGGCAGCTTCACCTCGGTGAGCCCGCACGGGTCCAGCACCGCGTTCACCCACAACTACGTGGCGGCCTTCAACGCCAGCACAGGTGCCCTGGACAACACCAACTTCCTGCCCACGGTCAACGGTGAGGTCGACTCGATCATCCCGGGACCGGCCGCGGGCGAGGTCTACATCGCGGGGTCGTTCACCCAGGTGGACGGCGTCGCCATGAAGGTCGCCCTGCTCAACACCTCCAACGGGTCACTGGTGTCGACCTGGAAGCCCTCGGCCATGAACGGCGCCGTCAACAAGCTCGTCCTGCGCAACAACCTCCTGTTCGCGGGCGGCCTGTTCACGACGGTGGGCGGTGTTAGCCACGTCGGTCTGACGTCGCTCACACCCACCACCGGCAAGGTGACGCCCTACGTCTCGCTGTCGTTCACCGGCCAGCACAACTACGGCACCCAGTGCAACCCGGCCACGAGCACCTGCTCGAACGCAGGAACCGGCGTCAAGGCGCTGGATATCGATCCGTCCGGCACCCACCTCGTCGCGATCGGCAACTTCACCTGCGTCGCGACCAGCTGCACCGGCTCCAGCGACCCGAACTACCGCGACCAGGTCGCGATGATCAGCCTCGGCACGACCTCCGCCACCTTGGACACCGCCTGGGCGACGGCGGCGTACACCGCGCAGTGCTACTCGTTCGCCTACGACAGCTACATCCGCGACGTCCAGTTCTCGCCGGATGGCTCGTACTTCGTGATCGCCGCCACCGGCGGCAGCGGCACCAACTCCGACGGGACCAAGTCCTCCTGTGACTCGGCCGCGCGGTACGAGACCGCCGGCACCGGCTCCGACGTCCGTCCCAGCTGGATCGACTACACCGGGAACGACACGTTCCTGTCCCTCGCCCTGACCGGTCCGGTCGTCTACGTGGGCGGCCACCAGCGCTGGGTCAACAACTCCCTCGGTCTCGACAGCCCCGGCCCCGGTGCCATCCCGCGCCCCGGCATCGTCGCGCTCGACCCGATCAACGGCATGCCGTTGAGCTGGAACCCCGGACGTAACCCGCGCGGCGCGGGCGCGTACGCCCTGCTCGCGACCAGCACGGGTCTGTACGTCGGCAGCGACACGGACTACATCGGGAACTCCAAGTACCTGCACAAGAAGATCGCCTACTTCCCGCTGGCCGGTGGCGAGACGCTCCCGACGAACAGCACGCCGAATCTGCCCGGCCGGGTCTACACGGCCGGCGGCTTCCCGGCCCCGGGTAGCACCACCGTGCTCTACCGGCTCAATGAGGGCGGCCCGACGATCCCCGCGATCGACAACGGCCCGGACTGGCAGGGCGACAACTCCGGCGACTCGCCGTACCGGAACTCGGGAAGCAACGTCGCGGGCTATGGCCCGGTCGCGAACATCAGCTCGACGGTGCCTTCGACCACGCCGAGCGCCATCTTCAGCTCGGAGCGCTGGGACCCGGGCAGCCATGGTGACGGCGACGAGATGCACTTCGGCTTCCCAGTCCCGGCCGGCGAGAAGGTCGAAGTCAGGCTCTACCTCGCCAACCGGTGCAGCTGCACAAGTGCTGTGGGCCAGCGCGTCTTCGACGTCAACATCGACGGTCAGACGTTCCTCAACCACTTCGACATGGTGGCCGCGGCCGGCGACCAGACCGGCATGATGGAAAGTGACACCGTCACCAGCGACGGTGAGGTCGACATCGACTTCGCCCACGAGACTGAGAACCCGGCCGTCGACGGCATCGAGATCGTCAAGGACTCGCCGGCGACGACGACCTACCCGGCCTCGATCTACCGGATCAACGCCGGCGGCAGCGAGATCGCCGCGACGGACGGCAGCGCGGCGGACTGGCTGCAGGACAACAACAACACCACCTTGGGCGACCCGGGTGCCGGAACTGCCAACGGCACGCCGTTCCGCACCGGTGGCAACACCGAGTCCTACGCCGACAACCCGTGGGCCGGGACGACGAACGCCAGTGTCCCCGCGTCCACGCCGACCGACGTGTTCTCCACGGGCAAGTGGGGCAACGAGCAGTACCAGTTCCCGGTCGACCCGGGCACTCCGGTCAACGTCAACCTCTACTTGGCGAACAACTACCCCGGAACGTCCCAAGCTGGGCAACGGGTGTTCAACGTGGCCATCGACGGGCAACCCGTCCTGACCAACTACGACATCGTCGCCGATGCCGGGAACCTCGTCGGGGAGATGAAGTCCTTCCCGGTCGTGGCGCCGGCCAGCGGTGAGATCACCGTCACCCTGACTCAGGGCCCAGCGGACAACCCTGTCGTGAACGCGATCGACGTCCAGCAGACCGGCCCGACGACGACCACCCCGTCCGACCCGAACCGGATCTCCTACCGCCACGTGGTGGACAACGGTGATGGCACGGCGACGGTCGGCTCGGAGCAGAACGTGACCGGCAGCGGCATCAACTGGGGTGCCATCCGCGGCGGCTTCATGGTCAACGGTGAGCTGATCTACGGGAAGAACGACGGCAACCTCTACGAGCGCACCTTCAACGGGACCACGTTCGGACCTGAGGTCGCGCTCGACCCGTACGACGACCCCAACTGGGACAACGTGCAGACCGGCTCCGGCCAGACCTTCCAGGGCACCAAGCCGACGTTCTTCGGCTCCGAACTCGGGTCCGTGACGTCGATGTTCTACGCGAACGGCCGGATGTTCTACACCGTCGCGGGCCAGTCGCAGATGTTCTGGCGCTGGTTCGAGCCGGAGTCCGGTGCGGTCGGGGCCGACGAGTTCACGATCAACGACGGCAACAACTGGTCGGGCGTGGCAGGCGCGTTCCTGTCCGGCAGCACCCTGTACTTCGCTGACAAGTCCAGCGGTCAGCTCGAGTCGGTCCCGTGGACCGGCACCCAGGCGGGCGGCACGCCCACCGTGCTGACGACGGGCGACACCGACTGGGCGAGCCGCGCGATGTTCATGCTCGACGACGCGACGCATCCGAACCAGCCGCCGGTCGCCGCGTTCCAGCCGACCTGCTCGACGACCACCACCAGCTGCACGTTCGACGCGTCGTCCTCGCTCGACCCTGACGGTTCGATCACGGACTACGCCTGGACGTTCGGCGACGGTTCCGCCGAGGACCACTCCGACGCATCGTTGTTCTCGCACAACTACAGCAAGGCAGGGTCGTACACCGTCACACTGACCGTCACCGATAACGACGGCGCCACGGCGACCAAGACCATCCAGGTCTCGGCCGGGCAGGCAACCCCGGTGCCCACGTTCAAGGGCGCCGTGACCACCTGCAGCAGCGGTACGGCCGCGTGCGGCAAGAGCACCACCACCACGGTGGCTGTCCCACCGGGCACGACGCCCGGGGATGCGCTGTTGCTGTTCGTCACCTGGCCGGCGACGACGGATGCGGCCACGGTCCCGGCCGGTTGGCACCTGCTCGACAAGGACGTGAGCAGCCCGCTCGAGTCCGACGTCTACTACCGGGCTGCCACCGCCGCGGATGCCTCGAGTGGCACCGTTTCGGTGAACTTCGCGACCGCCACCAAGAACGGCATCACGCTCGCGGACTACTCGGGCGCCGCCCCCGGCAGCATCGAGGCCTACGCGAAGTCGACCGACTCGGGCACCCTGACGCACGTCACTCCGACCGTGGCGGTCACGACGCCCGGCAGCCTGGCGGTGTCGTACTGGGCTGACAAGTCGAGCACCACGACGAAGTGGACGCTCCCGGCGGGTGTCACCAGCAGGTCGTCGTTCTACGACACCGGCAGCGCTTTCATCACCGCACAGCTCGCCGACTCTGGCGGGACCGTCGGTACCGGCAACTACGGCGGCAAGTCGGCGACGACCAACGCCGCCAGCGGGAAGGGCGTGGAGTGGACGATCATCCTGAGCCCTGCCGGCTCGACGCCCAACCAGCCGCCGACGGCGGTGCTGGGCTCGACGTGCACCGGGTTGTCGTGCTCGTTCGACGGGTCGGGCTCCTCGGACTCTGATGGCACCATCGCGACGTACAGCTGGAACTTCGGTGGCGACGGCACCAGCACGGCGGAGTCGCCGAACCACATGTTCAGCGCGCCCGGCACCTACTCGGTCCAGCTGACAGTGACCGACAACGACGGGGCGACGAATGTCGCCACGAAGTCGATCACTGTCTCGCCCGCCGCGGCGGGGATCGCGTTCGTAGGGAGCGCGAGCGCCGACGTGAGCGGTACCAGCGCGAGCGTCGTCATCCCCGCGGCGACCAGCGCGGGCGACACCTTGCTGATGTTCGAGTCGTTCGCCTCCACCACGGTCACATCGCCCGTGCCGAGCGGGTGGACGCTGGTCGGTACGAAGACGGCGTCGAACCTGACCACCGACGTGTACGAGAAGACCGCGTCGGGCAGTGACGGTGGCTCCTCGGCGGCCGTGACCTTCTCCGCGTCCGTCAAGGCGAGCCTCGTCGTGTCGGACTACTCGAACGCCGCGGCGTCCCCGATCGAAGGCGCCTCGTCGGTCATCGGGTCGGGCACGTCACACAGCACTCCCGCATTGACCGGACTGAGCGCCGGCACGTGGGTCGTGTCCTACTGGACGGACAAGTCGACGACGACGACGAAGTGGACGCCGCCGGCAACCGTGACGCAGCGGGCTGCGACGTACGGCACCAGCTCGGCAGCAGACAGCGCGTTGGTCGCCGACTCCGCCGGGCCGGTCTCGGGCAACTACCCGGCTCAGACCGCGACGACGGACGCCTCGAGCGGATCGTCCGTCCAGTGGGCGATCGGGCTTTCCCCGGCCAGTTGATCGCCCAGGTGGGTGATGGGGCCGGGCAATCGGGTGGTTGTTGAGAAAGCCGAACGGCACCACGACTGAGCCGGTACGTTGAAGGTCGTTCCTCGGCAGATCTGCCGGCGCGCCCACCGCTTTAGGAGCCACATCGTGTTCGGCCGTTCTTGCCTGCGCTCGATTGCTTTGTCCGCGGCAACCCTCGTCCTCTGCGGAGGATGGCTGGTTGTCGAAGGGCCTGCCGCCCAGGCAGCGAACCCTGCCACACCGTCGATCGTCAGCCCCGTTCCCGCGTCGTACACCCCGGATGTCGAGAACGGTATCGTCTACGCCGTCAACCAGGTCGGATCGACGGTTTTCCTCGGCGGGTCCTTCACGAGTGTCGAGTCCCAGGACGGTTCGACGGTCGCACCGAGCCAGTACCTCGCAGCGTTCACGTCCGGCACCGGCGCACTCGTGACGAGCTTCGCTCCGCAGATCGTCGGTACGACGATCAACGCGATCCTTCCCGGCCCGACCAGCAACACCGTCTATGTGGGCGGCGACATCACGTCGATCGACGGCGTGAAGACCAAGGTGGCGCTGCTCAACGCCACCACCGGGGCCATCGTGCCCGGGTGGAAGGCACCGGCACTCAATGGCCTGGTTAACCGGATGGTTCTCGCCGACGGCCAGCTGTTCGTCGGCGGCACTTTCACCCTTTCCAACGCATCGGTCCGGGACGGGCTCGAGACGCTCAACCCCACGACCGGGGCGCTGACCAGCTACGCCACGATCAACTTCACCGGCCATCACAGCTACGGGATCCGGCCGAAGGCGGCCAGCGGAGCGGTAGGGATCAAGTCCCTCGCCGTCAACGCTGCAGGCACGCAGCTTGCAGTGGTCGGGAACTTCACCAGCGTCGCCGACCCGACGGGCACGTACAGCCGAGACCAGCTCGCCTTGCTCAACCTGGGTACGTCGGGGGCGACGGTCAACCAGGCCTGGCAGACCTACAGCTACACGAGTCCGTGTAACTCGGGAGCCTTCGACAGCTACATCCGGGACGTGCAGTTCTCGCCGGACGGCTCGTACTTCGTCGTCGTGGCGACCGGGGGCCTCGAGGCCAACAACTCCGACGGAACGCGTGGCTTGTGCGACGCCGCGGCTCGCTTCGACCCGAACGCCACCGGGACCCACGTGCAGCCGACCTGGGTCGACTTCACGGGGCGGGACTCATTGTGGTCGGTGGCCGTCTCCTCAGCCGCCGTCTACGTGGGCGGCCACGAGCGGTGGCTCAACAACACGTTCGGTGGGGACAACGCCCAGCAAGGCGCGGTTCCTCGACCGAGCGTCGCCGCGCTCGACCCCGTCAACGGCGTCCCGCTGTCGTGGGATCCCGGCCGCAACCCGCGCGGTGACGGCACATATGCGTTGTTCCTATCCGCCGATGGCCTGTACATGGGCAGCGACCAGGACTATGTCGGCAACTTCCAGTACTTGCGGCAGAAGATCGCCTTCTTCCCGCTCGCCGGCGGGGAGACGTTGGCCTCCAACGCGACCGCCGCACTGCCGGGTCGGGTCTACACGGCCGGGGCGTACCAAGGCAGCGTCGACCGGCTCAGTGAACGACACTTCGACGGCACCACCGCGGGCACCGAGGCAAGCCTGTCGACCGGCATCAGCTGGGGCAGCATCCGCGGCGCCTTCATGCTCAACGGAGAGGTGATCTACGGCAAGAGCGACGGCAAGCTGTACGAGCGCAGCTTCAACGGGGACACGTTCGGTGCCGAGGTCCTTCTCGACCCCTACGACGACCCGTACTGGTCCAGCGTCGACACCGGCTCGGGTCAGTCGTACCGCGGTGTGGTGCCGAGCCTGTTCGGCACCGAGATGCAGTCGGTGACCTCGATGTTCTTCACCGACGGTCGGCTGTACTACACGCTCGCCGGGAAGACCGGCATGTTCTGGCGGTGGTTCGAACCCGACTCCGGCATCGTGGGCCCGGACGAGTTCACGACGACCGATACGAACAACTGGTCCAACGTGGCGGGTGCCTTCCTGTCCGGCAACACGCTGTACTTCGCGGACAAGACGAGCGGGCAGCTCGAGTCAGTGCCGTGGTCCGGAACTCAGGCCGCCGGGGCTCCGACGGTCCTTGCGACCGGTCAAAATGACTGGGCCAGCCGAGGCATGTTCCTGCTCGACGACGCGACGCACCCGAACCAGCCGCCGGTGGCGTCGTTCACCCCGGCCTGCTCCGCGTCGAGCACCACGTGCACCTTCGACGCATCGACGTCGAACGACCCGGACGGGGCGATCACGGACTACTCGTGGAACTTCGGCGACGGCACCAGCCAGGACCAGGCGAGCTCTCCGGTGGTGTCGCACACGTTCCCGGCTCCCGGCTCCCCCTCGGCTGCCAGCTCCTACACCGTCACGTTGACCGTCACGGACAACGATGGCGCGACTGGCACGAAGACCTTCCAGGCAGCGCCCGATCAGGGGGTGCCGGTGCCTACCTTCAAGGCGGCTGTGAGCGCGTGCGGCTCGGGAACCACCACGTGCGGAAAGTCGGCGGTCACCAACGTCGGCGTGCCGAGCGGGACGGCGGCAGGGGACACGCTGCTGATGTTCGTCAGCTGGCCGAACACCGCGACGTCAGTCTCGGTACCCGCCGGATGGCATCTTCTCGACAAGGACGTCAGCAGCCCGCTGGAGTCCGACGTGTATTACCGGGCGGCGTCGGCTGCCGACCCCGGTACGACGGTGCCTGTCACCTTCGGCGCGGCAACCAAGAACAACGTGACGCTCGCTGACTACTCAGGCACCGACCAGGTGATCGAGGCGTACGCGAAGTCGGGCGACTCCAACACGGCATCCCACACGACACCCAACGCGACGGTGACGGATGCCGGCAGCCTCGCGGTGTCCTACTGGTCGGACAAGTCCAGCACGACGACGGCGTGGTCACTGCCGGCGACCGTGCAGCAGGACTCGACCTCGGTCGACACCGGCACCGCCTACGTGACGACTGCGCTCGGGCAGTCGCCATCGACCGTCGGGATCGGTAGCTATGGCAGCCAGACCGCGACGACGAACGCGGTGAGCGGCAAGGGCACCGAGTGGACCGTCATCCTTGCGCCCGCCGGCTACAGCCCGAACCAGCCGCCGGTCGCCGCTTTCACGTCGTCGTGCACCGCCCTGACCTGCACCTTCAGTGCTGGCGGCTCGAGTGACCCGGACGGGAGTGTCACCGGGTACTCGTGGGACTTCGGGGACGGGTCGAGCCCCGACCTCACCTCGGCTCCGACCCACACGTACACGACCCCAGGCACCTACCAGGTGAAGCTCACGGTCACCGACAACGACGGCGCGACCGCGTCGGTCATCAACCCGGTGAGTCCCAAAGCGCCCGGTCCGCAGATCGGGTTCGTGGGAGCCAACAAGGCAGATGCCAGCGCCACGTCGTTGAGTGTCCCGGCACCTGCGGGGGTCGGCACTGGCGACGCCCTCCTGCTCTTCGAGTCCTATGCCTCCACGACCGTGACGACGAGCACCCCCGCGGGGTGGACGCTGGTCGGGTCGACGAAAAGCTCCAACCTGACGACCAACGTGTACTCCAAGGCGGCTACGGCTGGGGATGCCGGATCGTCGATCGGAGTGGGCTTCTCGGCCTCGGTGAAGGCCAGCCTGGTGGTTGCGGACTACCGGAATGCCGTGCTCCCCGTCGAGACGGATCTGTCGGCGACGGCAGCCGGCACCACCGCCCACACCGCGCCAGCCCTGTCCGGTCTGGCGGCCGGCAGCTGGGTGGTGTCGTACTGGACCGACAAGTCGACGACGACCACGTCGTGGACGCCGCCGGGCGGTGTCACGCAGCGGGCTGTTGCGTACGGCACTGGTTCCGGAGCCGACAGCGCTCTGGTGGCGGACTCCGGGCCGGTCACGAGCTCCCCGGCCCAAACCGCCACGACCGACGCCACCAGCGGCTCCTCGGCGCAGTGGTCGCTGGCACTGGCACCGACCAGCTGAGCGCCACCGGGACCCCACCCACATGGGGTGTCCCGGTAGCGTGAAGTGGAGCCCCGGGAACGCCGTACGGGGTCGTTCGTGCTGTCTGGTTGCGGAGCGTCATGCCACTCGCGGGTCTGCTTGCTGAGGTTTCCGGCGACCCGTCGCTGACTCGCTGGCGGGAGGCGATCGGCGCTCCCGAGCTCGAGCTGTCGGCGACGGCGGCGATCCGGCCGTTCGCGCTGGCGGAGCTCGCTCGGGCCGGCCGCCAGGTGCTCGCCGTCACGGCGACCGAGCGCGAATCGCAGCTGCTCGTCGCCGCCCTGCAGTCGTTGCTTCCGGCAGAGTCCGTTGTGGACTACCCGGCCTGGGAGACGTTGCCGCACGAGCGGCTCTCGCCGCGAGCGGACACCGTGGGCCGGCGCCTGGCGGTCCTGCGTCGGCTGCGCCACCCGGTCGCGGACGACCCGGACGCGGGGCCGGTCAGCGTGGTCGTGACGCCGATCCGAAGCCTGCTGCAGCCGCAGGTGGCCGATCTCGGTGACCTCACGCCGGTCGTGCTGCGCGCCGGCGAGGAGGTCGGGTTCGACTCGGTCGTCGAGCAGCTGTCGGCGCTCGCGTACACGCGGCGTGATCTGGTCGAGCGGCGAGGCGAGTTCGCGGTGCGCGGCGGCATCATCGACGTCTTCCCGCCGACCGAGGAACATCCGCTGCGCATCGAGTTCTGGGGCGACAGCGTTGAGGAGGTCCGCTGGTTTGCGATCGCGGACCAGCGCTCGCGCGAAGTGGCGCAGCATGGGCTATGGGCGCCGCCCTGCCGTGAGCTGCTGCTCACCGCCGACGTGCGGGAACGGGCGCGTGACCTCGCGACCGAGCATCCGGAACTCGCCGAGATGCTGGACAAGATCGCCGACGGCATCCCGGTCGAGGGCATGGAGGCGCTCGCGCCCGTCCTGGTCGACCGGCTGGTCCTGCTGATCGACGAGCTGCCCGCCGGCACCCACGTCGTCCTCTGCGATCCCGAGCGGGTTCGCACCCGGGCAAGTGATCTGGTCCGCACCAGCCAGGAGTTCCTCGAGGCATCGTGGGCAGCGGCTGCCGGTGGCGGCAAGGCCCCGGTCGATCTGGGAGCCGCGGCGTACCGATCGCTCGGAGAGGTCCGCGGTCACGCCCTCGAGCTCGGCGTGCCGTGGTGGTCGGTGACGCCGTTCGTCGCCGACGACGAGATCGATGACGGGGCCATCGTCAGTACGGCCCAGCCGGTCGACTCCTACCGCGGCGACACGGCTCGTGCGCTGAACGACATCCGTGGCTGGCTGGCCGGTGATCTGCGCACCGTCGTGCTGACCGAGGGGCACGGCCCCGCCCAGCGGATCGTCGAGCTGCTGCGCGGCGAGGACATCCCGGCCCGGCTCAGCGAGACGATCGACGGCCCGCTCGAGGCCGATGTTGTCCACGTCACGACCGGCTGCCTGGAGACCGGCTTCATCTCCACCGAGCTGGGCCTCGCCGTGCTGACCGAGACCGACCTGTCAGGGCAGCGCACCTCGACGCGTGACATGCGACGGCTGCCATCGAAGCGTCGCGGCACCATCGATCCGCTGTCGTTGACGGCCGGCGACATCGTGGTCCACGAGCAGCACGGGGTCGGTCGCTATCTCGACCTGGTGCAACGCACCGTGGCCGGCGCCACCCGTGAGTACCTCGTCATCGAGTACGCACCGAGCAAGCGCGGCCAGCCTGGTGACCGGCTCTACGTCCCGACGGACGCACTCGACCAGGTGACGAAGTACGTCGGTGGCGAGGCGCCCAGCCTCGACAAGATGGGTGGCGCCGACTGGCAGAAGCGCAAGGGACGAGCCCGCAAGGCGGTGCGCGAGATCGCCGCCGAGCTGATCCGGCTCTACGCCGCGCGGATGTCCGCGCCGGGTCACGCGTTCGGGCCTGACACGCCCTGGCAGGCCGAGCTCGAGGACGCGTTCATCTACGTCGAGACGCCGGACCAGCTCGCGGCGATCCAGGAGGTCAAGGCCGACATGGAGGCCTCGCACCCGATGGATCGGGTGATCTGCGGCGACGTCGGGTACGGCAAGACCGAGATCGCGGTTCGGGCTGCCTTCAAGGCGGTCATGGACGGCAAGCAGGTCGCGATCCTGGTCCCAACGACGCTGCTGGCGTCCCAGCACTTCGCGACGTTCACGGAGCGGTTCGCCTCCTTCCCGGTGACCGTCAAGACGCTGTCGCGCTTCCAGAGCGACAAGGAGCAGCGCGACGTCGTGGCCGGGCTGGTTGACGGCACCGTCGACGTCGTCATCGGCACCCACCGGCTGCTGCAGTCGACCGTCTCGTTCAAGGACCTCGGGCTCGTGGTGGTCGACGAAGAGCAGCGGTTCGGTGTCGAGCACAAGGAGTTCCTCAAGCGGCTGCGCACCTCGGTGGACGTGCTCACGATGTCGGCGACCCCGATCCCGCGGACCTTGGAGATGTCGATCACCGGCATCCGGGAGATGAGCGTGATCCAGACGCCCCCCGAGGAGCGGCATCCCGTCCTGACGTTCGTCGGTGCGTACGACGAGCGCCAGATCGCGGCCGGGATCCGACGGGAGCTGATGCGAGAGGGCCAGGTCTTCTACATCCACAACCGGGTCGAGTCGATCGAGCGCGCAGCCGCGCGGTTGCGTGACCTCGTCCCCGAGGCGCGCATCGTCGTCGCTCATGGCCAGATGCACGAGCACCAGCTCGAAGCGGTCATGCTCGGCTTCTGGGAGAAGGAGTTCGACGTCCTGGTCTGTACGACGATCGTCGAGAACGGCCTCGACATCTCCGACGCCAACACCCTCGTCATCGAGCGCGGCGACCTGCTGGGGCTCTCCCAACTGCACCAGCTGCGCGGTCGCGTCGGCCGGGGCCGGGAGCGGGCGTACTGCTACGTCATGTACCCGCCGGAGAAGCCGTTGACCGAAGAGGCGCACGACCGGCTCGCCACCATCGCCCAGTACACCGACCTCGGTGCCGGCATGCAGGTGGCGATGAAGGACCTCGAGATCCGCGGCGCCGGCAACCTGCTCGGCGGCGAGCAGTCCGGGCACATCGCCGCGGTCGGCTTCGACCTCTATGTGCGGCTGGTCGGCGAGGCGGTCGCGGAGTTCAAGGGTGAGCGCGGCGAGGAGGTGGCCGATGTTCGCGTCGAGCTGCCGGTCGACGCCAACTTGCCCCACGACTACGTCACCAGCGAGCGGCTCCGACTGGAGGCTTACAAGCGGATCGCGTCCGCAGTCACCGGGGACGACCTCGAGCAGGCGCGGGCGGAGCTCCGCGACCGGTACGGCGAGCTGCCGCAGCCGGTGGAGAACCTGCTTGCGGTCGCGACGTTCCGCAGTGTGGTGCGTGGGTTCGGGGTCACCGAGGTGGCAGTGCAGGGCAAGTTCATCCGGCTCTCCCCGTTGCCGCTGCGTGAGTCGCAGAGCCTGCGACTCAAGCGGCTCTATCCGGGCTCGGTGGTCAAGGACGCCTCGAGTGTCGTCCTGGTGCCCGCGCCGATGACCGCGCGAGTGGCGGGCCAGCCGGTGCGTGACATGGCGCTGCTGGCCTGGTGCCAGGAGCTGCTGCAAACCGTCGTCGGGGACCTGACGCTCTCGGCCGCCGGGTAGCCTTGGGCATCGTGTCCCATCGTTTGCGCGTGAGCGCCCTTGCCGTCACTGCGCTCGCCGCGGTTTCCTTCCTGTCCGCCTGCTCGAGCCACACCAGCCCCGGCGCTGCCGCGCTGGTCGGTGACAAGCGGATCTCGACGGGCACGGTCCAGTCGGCGGTGAACGCCGCGCTGGCCAACCCGAAGGCCAAGGCCCAGATCGGGTCCAACCGACCGGAGTTCACGCGTGAACTGCTGGCGAAGATGATCAGCGATGACGTCGTGGCGGCAGCCTCCGCGGCGCACCACGTGACGGTGACATCCGCCGATGTCAGCAACGAGACGGCGCAGTTCGTGCAGCAGGCCGGGAGCCTGAGCGCACTGCAGACCCAGGCGGCGCAGGGTGGCGTTCCCAAGGCGCAGCTTCCGGCGTACATCCGCTCCTACACGCTCGAGACGAAGCTCGAGGCGGCCCTGATCGACGCCTTGCCGGTGAGCCAGGCTCAGCTACAGGCGGCCTACGACAAAAACAAGAGCTCCTATGAGCAGGTCGAGTCGGCGCACATCCTCGTGAAGAGCAAGACGCTCGCCGAGCAGCTGCTCGCCAAGGTCAAGGCGCATCCGTCGCAGTTCGCGGCGTTGGCCAAGCGCTACTCGACCGACACGGGCAGCAAGGACAACGGGGGCAACCTGGGCTTCCAGACCCGCACCGCCTTCGTGAAGCCGTTTGCGGACGCGATCTTCACGCACAAGCCCGGCAGCTACGTGCTGGTGCACAGCCAGTTCGGTTACCACGTCATCCACGTCATCGCCGCTCGGACGCAGTCGCTGGCCTCCGTGACCCCGCAGCTGAAGACGAGCCTGTTCTCCTCGCAGGGCGCCAGTCTGCTGAGTAAGGCGATCGTCACGGAGTCCCAGAAGCTGGGCGTGCACGTCAGCCCGCGCTACGGCACCTGGGACGCCGCCAAGCAGTCGGTCGACGCGACGGAGAGCAGCGTCAGCAGCTCAGCCGGGTGAGCCGGCTCGTCCTGCTGTTCACGAGCCCTCGGCTGCCGGCGGGGCTGCTGAGCGCGGATGCGTGGGACGTGCTCCGGTCCAGTCCGGTCCTCACCGCCGACGCGGCGTCTCCGCAACTGGCGCCGCTGCGAGCAGCTGGGGTTCCAGTCACCGTCCTGGACGAGACCACCACTCCGGCCGCTGCGACGGCCCGCTTGCTGGCCGCTGCTGGTGCCGGCACGGCGACATGGCTGGTGGGCGCCGACGGTGACCCGTCGATCGCGGACGCGGTCACGGGCCTCGCGAGTCTCCCGCCGGTCGACGGACCGGTGACGGTCGAGGTGATGCACGGCAGCTGGGACCTCCCCGGCGCCCGGCTGATCGAAGTCGTCACCACGATGGATCGGCTGCGCTCACCCGGCGGCTGCCCTTGGGACGCGGCGCAGGATCACGCCAGCCTCGGGCCTTACCTGCTCGAGGAGGCATACGAGGCATTCCAAGCGATCGAGGACGATGACGCGGCGAGCCTGGTCGAGGAGCTCGGCGACGTCCTGCTGCAGGTGGCCTTCCACGCTCGACTGGCCGAGGAGCGTGCCGAGGGCGAACGGTGGACCATCGACGACGTCGCGACCGGTCTCGTCGAGAAGCTGGTCCGCCGCCACCCGCACGTCTTCGCCGATGCGGTCGCGGCGGCTCCGACCGACGCCCAGGCCGGATGGGACGCCATCAAGGCGACCGAACGCGGTCAGGCGTCAGCGCTGGCCAGCGTTCCGCTCGCGTTGCCGGCGTTGACCCTCGCGGCCACGGTGCAGCGCAAGGCGTCCCGGTTCGGCGTACCGGAGGACCTGCTCGTCCCGGAGCTCGCGGAGGCCGGCGCATCGGAAGCGCTGGTAGCCCTGGCGGCAGAGCTCGAGCGCGCGCCGTCGATAGCGGCTACCGCCTCGCTGCTCTGGGCCGTGGTGGGGCGTGCGCGCGCTGCAGGTATTGACGCGGAGGCGGCGCTGCGGGTCCGGGCCCGCGAGGTTCGCGCAGCGGTCATGGCCGTCGAGTCAGCGGCGCGTGATGACGATGCTGATCCGGCGACGCTCGACCGGGCGACCTGGGCACGACAGTGGCCCGGATCGGCGTCCTAGCGCTGAGCCACCGCGGGCGTCCGGTGCCAGCGACGACGACGACTGCTGTCACGTACGGCGGTGTCGATGATGTCGCCCACCCGCGTGACGGCCTTGAAGGTGTCCATCTGGATGTCGTTCACGACGACGCGGGGTGCATCGAGCGCCGCCGCCAAGGCGGCCCGGAACTCCTGCTCGGACTCGACGCGGACGGCGACCTTCTCCTCGTGGAGTCGGGCCGCGAACGCGCGCTGATGGTCGTCGACGTGCTCACCGAGTGACGACCAGCGGGGTACGACGATCGGCCGATGACCCATCCGGCGGGCTTCCAGCAACGTGCTCGGGCCACCGCTCGACACCACGGCGCGGGCCGAGTTCATCAAGTCCAGCAGCTCGGCGTGGTCGAGGTACTCGTGGGACTCCGCGCCGATCGGCGCCGTGGACGTGCCGTACTGGACGACGCAGCGCAGCCGCGAACCCTCTTCCAGCATGAGGTTCTCGACCCACGTCATCAGTCGCTCGAACGGATGGTGGTCGCCTCCGACGGTGACGAGGACGAGGGGCGCGTTGTAGCTGGCGCTCACAGCAGTGGTCCAACGACGATGGCACCCGGGTAGAGCGCCTCTTGCTCCGGCCACTGCACCAGGAAGGCGGTGGTGAAGGGCCGGCATAGCCGACCCGACAGGGTCCGGGAGTCGACCCGGTCATACACCTCGATGAAGACCGTTGGGATCCCCAGCAGTCGAGCGATCACGAAGAACGGCAGTGCGACCGCAGCGCCGGTCGATACGACGACCTCGGGGCGCTCGCGCCGGATGGTCCGCGCGGCGAGCCAGAGGTTGCGGAGCAGGTTCGGGACGTTGCGGGTTGTCGGCCAGTGCGCCCAGATCGTCTGCTCGCCTTCGAGCTGGGAACGGGCGTCGGGCTTGTCGAAGGAGACCCACATCCGGGTCCGGTCCTTCCACCACACCTGGAGAGCCAGCAGCTGGGCGAGATGGCCGCCGTTCGACGCGACGAACATGACCCGCTCGGCGACGCGTGGCGACTCGGCCGCAGTCCGGTCGATGGTCTGCTGCGTCGGCACCCTGCCCGCTGGGGCAGTCGGTACGGACCTCTCCTCGAGCTGCGATGACATCTGCGTCTGGCCTTCGATTCTTGCCTGCCGGGTGGGCTACCGCGGCGAGATCGACATCATTCTCGCTCATCGAGGCATGTCGCCGCACGCATTCTGAACAGCTCGAAGGAGTAACTTTCACTCCTCCGTTCGGCCTATTGTCATCGGTAGACAACCAGTCGCGAACCCCACATCGTGTCGTGATCCGACACGTCGGCGTCACGGGGCTTGCGACGACTTGATACCTCGACCGGGTGAACCTGGGAGAGCGTCTGCGGCGGGTCGTACTTTTATGCTTGGCTCGATCCCATGACTTTGGCCTTCGCCCTCTTCGTAGCCGGGATCGCGATCATCGTGGTCGTCGGGGGGACGGTAGGGCGCCTTCACCCATCGCAGCAACCAGCCGTTCGTCGCGGCCTCAATCGCCTTGTCGTCGTTCGGGAGACCTGTCGCGACCAGCTCGGCAACCACCTGGCGGCGCTGGCCATCCTGTTCGCGGGAGCTGCCGCCACCATCGCGGTCTGCTGGCCGTTGGGCCGGTTCGCGCGTCGGTACAAATCGAATATCGACGCACCTTTCATCCGCTGGACCCAGCGGCACGTGAGCACCCACGGCACCTGGCATCACCTCAACAGCGGGCTCACGCTGATGGGCAACCGGCCGGAGATCAAGGTGATCTGCGTCGTGGCCATCGTCGTTTTCGGAGCCCTGTGGGCGATCGCGCGACGTGGCTGGTGGATCCCGCCGCTACTGATCGTCGCGGCCTTCGGTATGGAGAAGGCCGGCCAGATGGTGCTCAAAGCGGTCGTCGCGCGACCGGCCACCACGTTCCCGGACTTCGGGTCCTATCCCTCCGGCGGTTGTGCCCGGCTCATCACCGTCTACGGCACGGTGTTCTTCCTTGTGCTGCTCACCTGGCCCCGGATCAGTCGCGCTTGGCGCGTCACGGGTTGGACGGTGCTCGCGGCACTGGCCTTCACCGAGGGGTATACCCGGATCTACCTCATCAAGCACTGGGGCATGGACGTCGTGGGTGGCTTCGTCTTCGGCGCACTCATGCTGCTGTCGCTGATCGCCGCCGCGTCCTGCTTCGCACTTCGCGAGACCGATGCCGACATTGACAGCGCTTACGTGGAGGTGCCGTCCCAGGCTGCGGCGACGAGGGACGGGCGCACGACTCCGGCGGTATGAGGCTTACGGCGGGTCGCACGGGCTGGACACCAGGCCGGAGATTAGGGTGGTTTGCGCCTGACCGCATGCTTCCCCGTCGGCAAGGAGCCGCTGACCAGTGCCCACCATCGAGGGCGTTGCCGCCCGAGAGATCCTGGACTCGCGGGGCAACCCGACCGTCGAGGTCGAGATCCTGCTCGACGACGGCACGGTGGGGCGCGCGGCTGTGCCCAGCGGCGCTTCGACCGGAGCGTTCGAAGCCGTTGAACTCCGCGACGGTGGTGACCGGTACGGCGGTAAGGGCGTCGAGTCCGCCGTCCTCGCCGTCGAGGAACAGATCACCCCGGAGATCCTGGGCCTCGAGGCGACCGAGCAGCGGCTGCTCGACCAGGCGCTGATCGACCTCGATGGGACACCCGACAAGAGCCGGCTGGGTGCCAACGCGATCCTCGGGGTCTCGCTCGGAGTAGCGCGGGCGGCGGCGGAGTCGTGCGAGCTTCCGCTGTTCCGGTTCGTCGGCGGGTCGCAGGCTCACGTGCTGCCGGTGCCGATGCTCAACATCCTCAACGGCGGGGCCCACGCCGACACCAACGTCGACATCCAGGAGTTCATGGTCGCCCCCGTGGGCGCCACAACGTTCCGCGAGGCGTTGCGCTGGGGCGCCGAGGTCTACCACGCGCTGAAGGCGGTACTGAAGTCACGCGGGTTGTCGACCGGACTCGGTGACGAAGGGGGCTTCGCGCCCGACCTGCCGACTAACCGTGACGCGGTCGAGGCGATCGTCGAGGCGATCACGAACGCCGGGTTCGCCCCCGGTGAGGATGTCGCCATCGCGATCGACGCCGCCGCGACAGAGTTCTTCAGCAATGGGAGCTACCGCTTCGAAGGCGGCAGCCGCAGCGCCGAGGAGATGACGGCTTACTACACCGAGCTGATCACGTCGTACCCGATCGTCTCGCTGGAGGACCCGCTCGCGGAGGATGACTGGGCCGGCTGGGCGCAGCTGACCGCGTCGATCGGCGACCGGGTCCAGATCGTTGGCGACGACCTGTTCGTGACGAACCCGGAGCGGATCCGGCGAGGCATCGCCGAGCGTGCCGCGAACGCACTGCTCGTCAAGGTCAACCAGATCGGGACGCTGTCCGAGACCCTCGACGCGGTGGACCTGGCCCACCGAGGCGGCTTCGCGTGCATGATGAGTCACCGCTCCGGCGAGACCGAAGACACCACGATCGCGGATCTCGCCGTCGCGACGAACTGCGGCCAGATCAAGACCGGTGCACCCGCCCGCAGCGAGCGGGTGGCGAAGTACAACCAGCTGCTGCGGATCGAGTCGATGCTCGACGACGCCGCGCGCTACGCCGGCGCATCCGCATTCCCGCGAGCGCGGACCGGATCATGAGATCGGGTGCGGCAGGCAGGGGGCCGGCGGCCAAGCGCACCACCCCGGCGCTCGACCGGCGGTCGCGGGCACCGCGGCCGACGACCGCGCCGCCACGTCCCGCCGCCGAGCGTCGGAAGCGGCAGACCACGCTCACCGCCCGAGCCGCGATTCTGGTGGTCGCACTCGCCGCGGTCACGCTGGCCGTCGCGCTTCCGTTCAAGATCTGGCTGGGACAGCGCAACGACATCACGTCGCTGAGCGCACAGACCGTGCAGACCCAGCACCAGATCACCGCCTTGCGGGCCCAGCACAAGCGCTGGCAGGAGCCGTCGTACATCGAGCAGCAGGCGCGGCAGCGGCTGCACCTCGTGATGCCGGGGCAGAAGACCTACGTCGTCCTCGGGAACAAGGCCACGCACAAGAGCCGCTCGACCGCGACGGCCACCGCGGCGTCGACCTTGCCGTGGTACGGGCAGCTGTGGTCGTCGGTGCGCGCGGCAGGCGCGGCCGCCCCGGCCAAGTGATCGACCCGGCCGATCTCGCCGTCGTCGCCGAACAGCTCCACCGGCCACCGCGCGCGACCCGAGCAGTGGCGCACCGATGTGACTGCGGTCTGCCCGACGTCGTCGAGACCTCCCCGCGGCTCGAGGACGGTACGCCGTTCCCGACCTTGTACTACTTGACCTGCCCGCGGGCTCGTTCGGCCGTCGGACGGCTCGAGGCGTCCGGCTTGATGCGCGAGATGACCGAACGGCTGGCCACCGACGGCGAGCTGGCTGCGGCGTACCGGGACGCGCACGCCGACTATCTGGCCCGCCGCGACGCGCTCGCGCCGTTGGGCACGGAGGTGTCCGCGGGAGGGATGCCGACGCGGGTCAAATGCCTGCACGTGCTCGTGGCCCACGCGCTCGCGGTCGGACCCGGCGTCAACCCGCTCGGCGACGAGGCGCTGGCCCTGCTGCCCGACTGGGGTGCCGACGGACCTTGCGTCTCGGCCGGCGACGAGGCGGGTCCGACGTGAACCGGGTGGCAGCGCTGGACTGCGGGACCAACTCACTGCGGCTGCTCATCGCCGACATCGACGGTGACCGACTCGTCGACGTCGTACGCCGGATGGAGATCGTCCGGCTCGGCGAGGGGGTCGACCGCACCGGCCGGCTGTCCGAGGCGGCGCTCGGGCGCACCTTCGGCGTGCTCGACTCGTACGCCGAGCAGATTCGCACCGGCGACGTGAGCCGGATCCGCATGGTGGCGACCAGCGCGACCCGGGACGCCGCCAACCGAGACGTGTTTGTCGACGGGGTGCGGGAGCGGCTTGGGGTCCCGCCCGAGGTCATCACGGGCGACCAGGAGGCCGGGCTGTCCTTCGACGGGGCGACGCGTGAGCTGCGGGGGAGCGGGCTGGCATCGCCGTACCTCGTCGTGGACATCGGCGGTGGGTCGACGGAGTTCGTGCTGGGCGACGACGAGGGTCCGCGCCAGGCACGATCGGTCGACATCGGGTGCGTCCGCCTGACGGAACGACACCTGCGTGATGACCCACCGACCGCGGAGCAGATCGCGGCCGCGACCGCCGATATCGAGGCGGCCATCGACGTGGCCGGCGAGGCAGTGGCGATCGAGGCGGCCCGCACCCTGGTCGGTCTCGCCGGTTCGGTCACGACGGTCGTAGCGTTGGCTCTTGGCCTCAGCCGCTACGAACCGGACCGGATTCACCATCGGAGTGTCTCGATCGAGCAGGTGACGGAGGTCACCCAGAGGCTGCTCGCCGCCACCCGTGCGGAACGTGCCGCGATGCCGGTGATGCACCCGGGTCGGGTCGACGTCATTGGGGGCGGTGCCCTCGTGCTGGAGACAATCATGCGCCGATGCGGGTTCGACGCCGTGATGGCGAGCGAACACGACATCCTCGACGGCATCGCGTTCTCGATTGCCTAGGCCGACGTTGCGTCCGGCGGTCGATGCCGATGTGGCCACCGTGCTCGAGTTCTGGTCGGTGGCGGCCGAGGACGCGCATCGGCCACCCGACAGCGAAACAGCGGTGCGTGCGCTCATCGCGCGAGATCCGGCCGCGTTGATGCTGGCGGTCGACGGTGAGCGGATCGTCGGGACCCTGGTCGCCGGCTGGGACGGCTGGCGCGGCCACCTTTACCGGCTCGCGGTGGCGCCCGAGACCCGCGGACAGGGCATCGCGCGGCGCCTTGTGGAGGCGGCGGAGCACAGGTTTCGTGGGTTCGGCCTCGGCCGGGTCGACGCGATGGTGCTCGACGAGAACGACTCGGCGCACCCGGTGTGGGCGCGGTTGGGCTATCGGCGGCAGCCAGAGTGGTCGCGCTGGATCAAGCCGCTCGAGCCGCGCGGACCGCGATGATCGTCGCTACGAGCGCGACGACCAGCAGCGAGACAGCGAGAGCCAGGCCGGCGGTCGACGACACATGGATGACGAGCAGCGCGCCCACCACGGCGCCCAGCAGCATCGAGGCGACGGACAGGACGCGTCGCACGGTCACCGATGACGGCTGAGAGCGGATCTCCGAGGCGATGCCGACCAGCGTCATCGTCAGCACGGTTGTCGTGAGGTCCGGGACCTTCAACCGGCGTACGACGGCGTTCTGGGTTCCGAGCGCGACGGCCGCTAGACCCGCCACGACGTCCCGGATTGCGTTACCGAGCGGGTGTGGCGCCACCGCGGCAACGATGAGCGCCGCTCCGAGCAGGACCACCTCGATGACGAGGCCGGTCCGCAGCAGCTCAGCGGCTCGACCGGGGGGTGGCTCGTCGAGCCAGCCGCCGATATTTGCGCCGACGATGAACCCTGCCAAGGCCGATAGCGAGGCGGCGAGCGAGAAACCGGGCGCCTTCGCTAGGGCGAAGCCGATGAACACCACGTTGCCGGTCATGTTGGCGACGAATACCCGTCCCAGGGCGAGGATGCTGACCGCGTCGACCACCCCCGTGACGATCGTGAGCAGGAGCAGGATCATCGGGATCGGGCCGTGATCGGCGTCGGCGCCAAGGGACCGCGATACCGCCGTCCGCGCAGATCCGGGCATGGGTGCATGGTGGCAGAGCGGTCGCGTCGCGTGGTGAACATCGTGGTGGGATGTGCCAGTGGTGGCGAAGCCGGGTGCCGGATGGCCCGGGGACCTCGCGGACCCCTCGACGCCGGTGGCGACCGACGCGCTCGCCGTGGCGCGGCTGGCCCGGACGGCAAGTGCCCTCGAGCCGCTCACCGCGATGATTTCGGTGTGCCGAGCGTGTCCGCGACTCGTTGAGTGGCGCGAGCGGGTGGCGGCGGACAAGCGCGCCAGCTTCCGCGACGAGCCGTACTGGGGCCGCCCGATCCCCGGCTGGGGCGCTGACCGGCCAGCTATCGCGATTGTCGGACTCGCCCCCGCGGCGCACGGCGGGAACCGCACCGGCCGCGTCTTCACCGGGGATCGCAGCGGCGACTGGCTGTTCGCGGCGCTGTATCGAGGCGGCCTGGCCACGCTCCCGACCTCGGAGCGTGCCGATGACGGGCAGGAGCTCATCGACGTACGGATGTTCGCCGCTGTCCGGTGCGCGCCGCCGGCGAACTCACCGACTCCTCAGGAGCGAGACACCTGCCGGCCGTGGATGCAGCGTGAGCTCGCGCTACTGAGGCCGCGGCTTCGGGTCATCGTCGTACTGGGCGGGTTCGCCTGGGGCGCGCTGTGGCCGGTCCTGAGGGACCTCGGGTACGCCGTACCTCGCCCCGCCCGACGGTTCGGTCATCGTGCCGAGGTCGAGCTTGATGGCCTGCTCGTTCTGGGGTGCTACCACCCGAGCCAGCAGAATACCTTCACCGGCCGGTTGACCGAGCCCATGCTCGACGCGGTCATCGAGCGGGCCAAGGCGTGGGCAGTCACACACCGTGAGTCCGACGCCGAACGCGGTTCGACCCCTGGCGGTCGGTAGACGGCACCGTTCGGCTGACATATCGGCACGATTGCGTACCACCTTGAGCCATTTGGAGCAGTCCATTGCTCCGCGCCGTCGACAAATCAGCCAAAGTGTCCGTTTTTGGTGACACCCTGTGAGCATCCGATACTCTGATCGGGCTAGCGCAGTTAGGCCAAATGGCCCACACTGGCCTCAGGACCGGATCGGCCGCAGAGGAGGAACCATGACACAGATCGTTCGCTGGGGCTGAGCATTCGCCCGTACGCTCACGAGGGGCCAGAAGTCGGTGACTAACGCGCCGACCTGGGCCCCTCTGGCGTTTCTGGACTAGTTGTTGATCGGGATGCTGACGACGCGCCGAGGCAGCAGCCACTCGAGGGCAGCGCCGGGCGCCATCGGCCGACTGTGGAAGAACCCCTGGACCTGGTCGACACCGAGCGATTCGAGTGCGTAGGCCTGGGAGGCCTTTTCTACGCCCTCCGCCACGGACGTCAGGCCGAGTGAAACGCACAGCTCGACGACCGCGCGGACCACGGCGCGGTCCGCTCCGTCGCCGTCCACCACCTCGACGAACGATCGATCGATCTTGACCTCGTGGACCGGCAGGCCGCGGAGCTGGTGGAGCGAGGAGTAGCCGGTACCGAAGTCGTCGATCGAGAGCCGGACGCCGAGCATCCGGAGCTGTCGCAACACCTCGAGGCTGCGCTCATGGTTCTCCATGACGCTGCTCTCGGTGATCTCCAGGGTGAGCCAGCGGGGCTCGAGGCCGCAGGCCGTGAGCATGGCGGCGACCTGCCCGACAAGCACGGGGTCGTCCAGGCTGCGGGCCGAGATGTTGACGGCGATTCCGACCGGCTTGCCGGCGTCGTGCCAGCTGCGGCAGGTGCTGAGGGCGGTGCGAAGGACCGTACTGGTCAGGGCGGAGATCAAGCCGGTGGCCTCGGCCAACGGAACGAACTCGTCGGGCGAGATCGGTCCCATCTCCGGGTGTCGCCAGCGGACCAGCGCCTCGAACCCGACCACCTCACCGCCGCCCAGTCGGATCTTGGGTTGGTATTCGACGCGAAGCGAGCCGTCGGCGAGCGCGGCGCGGAGCCCCGCGAGTAGCTGCAGCCGGCGGCTTCCGTCGCGTTCGTAGCTGGGCTCCCACTCACCGATGCCTGACGAGGTGCCCTTGGCGACCGTCATCGCCATCTCGGCCCGGCGCAGCAGGGTCGGCGCGTCGTGGCCGTGATCTGGCGAGCGTGCGACGCCAACCGTCACGCGCACATCGGCGCTGACGTCAGCGAAGCGCAGCGAGCCGTCGACGCGTGACTTCACGGCGAGGGCAGCCAGCCGAGCGACCTCGCTGCCGGCTGCTCCGGGGATGGCCAGCGCGAACTGGTCGCTGCCCACTCGTGCGGTCAGCGCGCCATGGCTGGGGGAGCTCTCGAGTCGGCGCGCCACCTCGACGAGAACCGCGTCGCCAGCATCGTGGCCGAGCATGTCGTTGACGTCGTGGAAGCGGTCGATGTCGAGCAGCAGGAGGACTCCACCAGTCCCCGTGTCGAGCATCGTCGCGAGGAATGACCGGAGGCTCTCCAGGTTCGCCAGCCCGGTCAGGGCGTCGCGGGTGGCCGCCCGGCGGAGGCTCTCGACCAGGCGTCCCTTCTCGAGCGCCGTGGCCAGTTGGTCAGCGGCTGCCTCGAGCAGGTGAAGGTCGGAGGATTCGAAGGTTGCCGTCTGGTCGGTACGGCCGATCGCGGAGAGGACCCCTAACGTGCGGTCGCCACTGGACACCCTCGTCGATAGCCGGTCTGCCTCCTGGCGGCTACGGCGAGATCGTGGCAACCACAGGCGGGCTTTGAACCGCGGGTCGAGCGACGCTTCCATCTCGTCGTCGAGTGCACGCTTCATGACGGATACGCCCTCGCCGCCCGAGTTTTCGTCATCGAAGACCGTAACGACGGTTGCGAACGATCGGTCTGCACTGGTGGTGACCGACAGCTCCAGTTCATCGGCGCGCATGATGCGGCGAAGCTGAGTCAGGGCAGGCGCGAGGTCGGCCGGATCGGCGGCGATCGGCCCCATCTCACGTGCAACCGCGTACAACCGATCCAGGGCGGCGGCCCGCTGCGACAGGCGGTGATAGACCTGCATGGCGCCGACCGACAACAACAGGAAGATGGAGATAGCCCAGGCCGTAGCGACGTCGTAGGTCAAAGCTGCGGCCGCGAGTAGGCCCAGGCAGGCCGCAACGACGTTGACCGGGATGGCAAAAGCGAGCACTCGCAGCGACTCGATCGGCTTCCAGGTGTGGTCGGTGAGCCCGACTGCGACGCCCACGAGGAGCACCGAGCAGACCTCACCGGCGACCACGGACGCAAAGATCGCCGGCCAGATGCCGGGATGCGCCTGATGTTGGCCGCCACTGAACAGCGAGAACAACTCGATCGACAGATAGGTGCAAATCGCCGTCAGCCCACAGTTGAAAACCCATCGGACGACTGGGAGGCGACGGATCGCGGCGTCCGTGACGAGCACGGCAAAGACCCGTATAGCGATCAAGGTAAACGGGCTGAGGAACAGCAGCCCGCAAATGAGCGGGACCGTTTCGAAGCTGATGATCATGGACTGCTTGCGGAACTCGAACGAGACCGGGTACGCCATGCCAATCACGAAGAGGAAGAGCAGCCACCACGGACTCAGATTGATGTCGAGATACGTGCTGTGCCCGGACAAGCCGAAGAAAGCCAAGGCGGAGAACAGAACGAGAACAGCGTTCAACGCCCAGACCCGAAGCGCGGGCCGACGCGATGCTGCCGGCATGGTGGAATCCTCATCGTGGGCAGTGTTCTCGGAGTTCATCGGCCGATCCCCTTCCGGGCTAAAGGCCGAGGTCAGGGAAACGATCACCACCATTGCGAACACCGGAAGGGCCAGGTCAGCAACCGCTAGGGCCGAGCCCACATGCTGGGCGATCAACCCTGCGAGTAGGGCGCCCAACCCTTGGGCCCCCATCAAGCCAGCAACAGCGATGCCGAACGCCCGACCACGCATTTCGCTCGGCACGCTGACCACAAACACTCGGTTGGCGGTGAGCATCATCGCGCTCGTGATGCCGGCTACGACCCAAAGCGGCCCGACGAGTTCGGGACGCGGGTCTGCCGCCGTTATCGCCAGCAGCAATGGCGTCAGCAGGGCCATCGGCAACATCAGCGGCTCGGCTGCTCGCAACGGGAGGATGCGCGCCAGTAGAAGGGCGCCGAGGACACCTCCGAAAGGCACGGCCGCCGCTAGCAGACCAGCCGTCAGAGAACCGTATCCGTGAGCGCGTGCATACGGCACGGCGACCGCGTACGGCGCGATACAGGCCGCAGAGATCAGCCACGTAGTGAGGACGAGCCACCGAAGCTTTGGCTCCCGAAAAACAACAAGCGCCCCGGCGCGGACATCTGCCCACAGCGCTGAAGTCCCTGTGAGCGGGGCGGGACGATGGCGGACACAGAACTGCATCAGCACCGCTGACAGGACAAAAGTCGCCGCGTCAGCCAACAGCGCGGTACGAACGCCAGACACGGCGACAACAAGGCCACCGAGGGCGAGACCAGCCACGGTTCCGAGCTGGATCGTCAGGTTGGAGAGGTTCGCCGACGCCGCGTACATCGGCCCCTCGCCGACGACGTCGGGGAGCAATGCGGCGCGCGCGGATAGGAACGGCGGGTCGAGCAGGGCGATGAGGAAGAGCAGCGCTAGCGTGACTGCCGTCGGCAGGCCCGGCAAGATCAGCGCGAGTACTAGGACTGCCCGGAGAAAGTCGCAGACCACGAGGACGGTGCGCCGTGGGAGTCGGTCGGCATATGCCGAGAGGATCGGCCCGACCAGTAGCCACGGGGCGTATCCCACTGCGTAGGTGAGCGCTGAATACAGCGCTGAGTGGGTTCGTGAGTAGATGAGTAGGGCGACCGCTACCAGCGCGAGCTGGTTGCCAACCATGCTGAGCGACTCGGCGAAGAACATCGCCCGGAACTCGCGGTTGCGCAGCGTGTCGCGAAAGGTGATGCGGCGCGGTGCCTGCGTGTCCGTCATGGCCTTCCTGGTCGTGTGAGCTGCACCACTGTCCCATCGGTCGTCGACCGATCGCCGTATTGGCACGGTCCGGCTGGGTAAGGACCCTGACGTGGCACTAGCGAAGACACCGGACATCCTCGTGGTCGGCGGGGGGTATGTCGGCATGTACGCCGCGCTGCGCCTCAAGCGTAGGTTGCCGCGCACTGAGGCGACTATCACCGTTGTCGACGCGCAGTCCTACATGACCTACCAGCCGTTCCTTCCGGAGTCCGCGGCGGGCAACCTCGAGCCGCGTCATGTGGTGGTGCCGTTGCGCAAGGTGCTCGAGGGATGCCGGTTGCTCACGGGGCGCATCATCTCGATCGACCACGCCGCCCGAACCGCCCGATTCGCGCCCGAGGAGGGTGAGCAACGCGACCTCCGGTACGACGTGATCGTCGTGGCACCCGGCTCGATCGCGCGCACGCTGCCGATCCCTGGATTGGCCGAGCGTGGCATCGGCTTCAAGACCGTGGCCGAGGCCATTTACCTGCGCAACCATGTTCTTGCCCGCCTCGATCTCGCCGCGTCGACCGATGACGTCAAGATCCGTCGTCGGGCGCTCTCCTTTGTCTTTATCGGCGCCGGCTACGCCGGAATAGAGGCCATCGCCGAACTAGAAGACATGGCAAGAAGCGCGATGCGCTTCTACCCCGAGTTGACGCCCCGGGACATGCGGTGGGTGATGGTCGAGGCCACCGGTCGGATCCTGCCCGAGGTCAGCGAGGACATGGCTGAGTACACGGTCGAACAGCTGGAGCAGCGTGACATCGAGGTACGCCCGAACACCCGTGTCGAATCGGTCGTCGACGGCCACATCGAGCTCTCCGACGGGGAACGGTTCGAGGCCGAGACGGTGGTGTGGACCGCTGGCGTCCGCCCGAACCCAATGCTCGAGTCGACCGACTTGCCACGGGATGACAAGGGCCGGCTGCGGTGCACTCCCGACCTGCGGGTCCGCGGCGTCGCGGGCGCCTGGTCCGCCGGCGACTGCGCCGCGGTCCGCGACCTGACTAAGCAAGATCCGAAAGCGTTGTGCGGCCCGACGGCGCAGCATGCGGTGCGCCAGGCCAAACGGCTGGCGGACAACGTGGTGGCGTCGCTGCGCGGTGAGCCGCTCACGGACTACCGGCATGCCTACGCGGGGTCGGTGGCGAGCCTCGGCCTGCACCGCGGAGTCGCCGAGGTCTACGGCGTCAAGCTGCGCGGACTGCCTGCCTGGTTCATGCACCGGACCTACCACCTGTCGCGGGTGCCGACGACCAACCGGAAGCTGCGGGTCGCGAGCGACTGGACGCTTGCCCTGTTCTTCCGTCGCGAGATCGTGTCGTTCGGGTCGTTCGCCGACCCGAAAGGAGCGTTCAGGGAGGCGGCCAAGACACGATGACGAGCGGCCGCCGCTCGCTACGGTGGCGTTGGCCCCCGTAGCCCAACGTAGAGGCAGCTCGCTTAAAACGGGTCCAGTGTCGGTTCGAGTCCGACCGGGGGCACCGGCTGGGTGCGAACTCGACGCTGGCAGCACGAACCGTTCCGGCGACCGCCGGTCGGTGATCAGGCACATCGAGAGAGGACGTTCATGAGCAAGGGTGACGACGCCTACAAACTGCTGAGCGAAGCCGTTGGCCAGTCCGAAGGCACCGGTGAGTGGTTCGAGATCACGCAGGAGCGGATCAATGACTTCGCCGACGTGACCGAAGACCACCAGTTCATTCACGTCGACCCGAAGCAGGCCGCCGAGCTCTCGCCCTGGGGTACGACGATCGCCCACGGCTTCCTGACGCTCTCACTGCTCACCCACCTGTCGGGCTCGATCGAGCAGCCGCCGGAGCGCTTCGACGGCATCGTCATGGGCGTCAACTACGGATTCGACAAGGTGCGCTTCATCAACCCGGTGAAGGTGGGATCCCGGATCCGGGTGTCGAGCGTGCTGTCCGCCGTCGACCGCAAGGACGAGAACACCCTGCAGACCACCCGGACCATGACGGTGGAGATCGAGGGTGAGGACAAGCCGGCGCTGGTGGCCGACTGGATCGCTCGGCTCGTCTACGGCTAGCCGGACACGTCCGGTCCGGCGCGGGTGAGCTCGAGCCGGATCAGGACTCGCTGCTCACGCTGCATCGCGGCTCGGTAGTCATCCCAGTCGGGGTGCTCGCCGGACACGGATCGGTAGTACTCGACGAGCCCG
The DNA here is from genome assembly GCA_036267755.1 of Mycobacteriales bacterium. Taxonomy (GTDB): domain Bacteria; phylum Actinomycetota; class Actinomycetes; order JAFAQI01; family JAFAQI01; genus DATAVK01. The sequence continues at coordinate 35,219 of DATAVK010000134.1, read as the reverse complement.
TCCATCGCCTCGGGAAGCGAGGCCACGTCGACAGTTCCCTCGACCTGGACCCAGCGGCCGAAGAAGCCGTCCGGGAACACGCAGAGCCAGGCCCGGGGGTCCCGTCGTACGTTCTTCGTCTTCACGGCTGTCTCGCGGGAGGACACCACGACCCGGCCTTCGGCGTCGACAGTGGCTGCCACCGGCGAGAGCTGCGGCGTCCCGTCGCGGCGCATCGTGGCCAGCACCGCATGGTGCTGCTCGCGGATCACCGCGCGGGCGTCGTCGAGGTCCATATCGCGGCCGTTAGCTGCGCGCCGCTGCCCGCCGTTTGTCGTGCTCGTGGACGATCGCACGCGCGTAACCGTGAGGAATGCCGTGCTCGTCGCGGAGCCAGTCGACGCGCTCGTCGAAGCGGAGTAGCCCAGGTCCGTTGTCCAGGCAGCCCAGCCATGTGCGCAGGTCGCGCCCCGTTGCCGTCGGGATCCTCGCCAGTAGCGACTGGTGAGTCGACTCAGATTGGGGCATCGACATGAGCGCCTCCCGTGGCGGACGGACGTTTGGCCAACAGCCTCCCGCAGACCCGCGTGCGGGACAAGAGGCAGTTTCATCCCCACATACGCTCTCTGAGGTGACTGCAGGGGGCGGCGAGGGGTACGACGAACTGCTCAGCCTCGCGGCCGCCGAGCTCAACCGCCTGATCCGCCGGATGACCCAGCTCACGGCCCGCGCATGGTCGACGCGCCGCGAGCCAGTGGCCCGGCTGCTCCAGGAACTTGCCGTCCTCGATGCAGCCGTCGAGTCGACCGAGCTGCACGAGATTCCCGACCTGCCCGACTACGCCCTTGCCGACGTGACCGCCGTGATCGGCGGCGACGTGCTCGAGACGCTTGCTGCTACCCCTGATCCGGCGGCCCTGGACCGCCTGATCGCCGAGCTGCGAGCGGCCTGGTCGGCCACCCGCTAGCCCGACGGGTGGCTCAGCTGAGCCGCTCCAGCACCATGGCCATGCCCTGACCGCCGCCGACGCACATGGTCTCAAGACCGAACGTCTTGTCATGCGTCTGCAGCGAGTTGATGAGCGTCGTCGTGATGCGCGCGCCGGTCATGCCGAACGGGTGGCCGACGGCGATCGCGCCGCCGTTGATGTTGAGCTTGTCCCCGAACGGGTCGATCCCGATCTCGCGCGCCGACGGGATGACCTGTGCGGCGAAGGCTTCGTTGATCTCGACCAGGTCGATGTCGTCGATGGTCTTGCCGGCGAGCGCGAGCGCCCGCTTCGACGCCTCGATCGGGCCGAGGCCCATGATCTCCGGGCTGAGTGCCGTGACCGCGGTGGAGACGATCCGGGCCAGCGGCGTGAGCCCGAGCTCCTTGGCCTTGGTGTCGCTCATGATGATCACGGCGGCGGCGCCGTCGTTGAGCGGGCAGCAGTTGCCGGCCGTGACCGTGCCGTCGGGACGGAACACCGGCTTGAGTCCGGAGACGCCCTCCAGCGTGACGCCGGCCCGCGGGCCGTCGTCCTTCGCGACCGTGCCGTTGGGCGTCTCGACCGGCGTGATCTCCCGCTCCCAGAAGCCGTTGGCGATCGCCTTCTCGGCCAGGTTCTGCGAGCGGACGCCGAACTCGTCCTGCTCCTGGCGGCTGATCCCCTTGAGCTGAGCGACGTTCTCCGCGGTCTGGCCCATCGCGATGTAGACGCCCGGGAGCGCGCCGTCCTCGCGCGGGTCGTGCCATTCGAACCCGCCCTCGGCCATCTTCGCCTCGCGGGCCCTGCTGTCAGCGAAGCGCGGGTTCTCGGTGTCGGGCAGGCCGTCGCTGCTGCCCTTCACGAACCGGCTCACCGTCTCGACGCCCGCGCTGATGAAGATGTCGCCCTCGCCGGCCTTGATGGCGTGGAACGCCTGCCGCGTCGACTGCAGCGATGACGAGCAGTAGCGGGTGATCGTCGTACCGGGGACGTCGTCGAGACCCAGCAGTGTGGCCACGACCCGGCCGATGTTGTAACCCTGCTCGCCCCCGGGGAGGCCGCAGCCCATGATGAGGTCCTCGACGGTGTGCGGGTCGAGCGACGGGACCTTGTCCAGCGCCGCCTGCACGATGGTCGCGGCCAAGTCGTCGGGACGAAGGTCGACCAGCGAGCCCTTGAAGGCGCGGCCGATAGGCGAGCGGGCGGTCGAGACGATGACGGCTTCGGGCACGACTGAACTCCTCCGATGACGCGGCTGCGCCGAACGGCGCGCCTACTTCAGAGTAACTTTCCCGCGTGGACGTGTATGAATCAGTAGTCGCCCTGATTGGTCGAACACCGCTCGTCCGGCTGAACTCCGTGACGGCCGGCGTACCCGCCGACGTGGTCGCGAAAGTCGAGTACTTCAACCCCGGTGGGTCCGTGAAGGACCGGATCGCGGCCCGCATGATCGACGAGGCGGAGCAGTCCGGGGCGTTGAAACCTGGCGGCACCATCGTGGAGCCGACCAGCGGCAACACCGGGATCGGGCTGGCGATCATCGCGCAGCAGCGCGGCTACGCCTGCACCTTCGTGTGCCCGGACAAGGTCTCGCAAGACAAGATCAACGTGCTTCGGGCGTACGGCGCGGAGGTGGTGGTCTGCCCGACCGCCGTCGCGCCCGAGTCGCCGGACTCCTACTACTCGGTGTCGCAGCGGCTGGTGGGCGAGCGCCCGGGTGGGTGGAAGCCCGACCAGTACTCCAACCCGGCCAACCCGCGATCGCACTACGAGACCACCGGCCCGGAGCTGTGGGAGCAGACCGAGGGGCGGATCACGCACTTCGTCGCCGGCATCGGGACCGGCGGAACCATCAGCGGCACCGGGCGGTATCTCAAGGAGGTCTCCGACGGCCGGGTGCAGGTGATCGGCGCCGACCCCGAGGGCTCGGTCTACTCGGGTGGCACCGGCCGGCCGTACCTCGTTGAAGGAGTCGGCGAGGACTTCTGGCCGGCCAACTACGACCCCGACGTGTGTGACCGCATCGTCGCGGTCTCGGACGGCGACTCGTTCACCATGACGCGGCGGCTCGCCCGCGAGGAGGGACTGCTGGTCGGCGGCTCGTGCGGGATGGCCACCGTCGCGGCGCTCACGGTCGCCGCCGAGGCTGGGCCCGACGACCTGGTCGTCGTCCTGCTGCCCGACGGCGGGCGCGGCTACCTGTCCAAGATCTTCAGTGACGACTGGATGGCCGACTACGGCTTCCCGACCGGAGTCGCGCAACACGAGACCGTCCGCGACGTGCTCACCCGCAAGGGGGCGCAGCTGCCGGAGTTCGTCCACGTCCATCCGAACGAGACGGTTCGCGACGCGATCGACATCCTCCGCGAGTACGGCGTCTCCCAGATGCCGGTGGTGAAGGAGGAGCCGCCGGTCATGGCCGCCGAGATCGTCGGGTCGGTCGTCGAGCGTGACCTGCTCGACGCCCTCTTCGACGGGCGAGCGAGGCTGGCGGACTCCCTCGAGGCACACCAGTCGGCCCCGCTGCCCGTGATCGGCGCGGGGGAGGCCGTGGAGGCCGCCGTCGCGGCGCTGCACGACGCCGACGCCGCAGTGGTTCTCGACGACGGCAAGCCGACGGGCATCATCACCCGGCAGGACCTGCTCGGCTACCTGGCCTCCCGCTAACACTTGTCAGGACGCGCGCGCGGCCACTTGGGCCGACAGGCCTGACAGGTTGATGGCTACCGTGGTCTTGTGACCGAACAGGATGGGTTCGAGACCAGGGCGATCCACGCGGGGCAAGAGCCCGACCCGACCACCGGTGCCGTGGTGACGCCGCTGGTGCTCAGCTCGACCTTCGCGCAGGACGGGGTCGGCGGCCTGCGCGGCGGATACGAGTACAGCCGCAGCGCCAACCCGACCCGTAAGGCGCTCGAGACCTGTCTCGCGTCGCTGGAAGGCGGCGCCCGGGGCCTCGCGTTCGCCAGCGGACTTGCCGCCGAGGACACCCTGCTTCGTACGACGTGCCGACCGGGCGACCATGTCGTCATCCCGGGCGATGCGTACGGCGGGACCTTCCGGCTGTTCGCCAAGGTGCTCGACCGCTGGGGCATCACGTTCACCGCCGTCGCCCAGCAGGATCTGGAGGCGGTGCGGGCAGCCGTCCGTGACACCACCCGGCTGATCTGGTGCGAGACGCCCACCAACCCGCTGCTCGCGGTCGTCGACATCGCCGCGTTGGCAGGGATCGCGCACGAGGCCGGTGCCCGCCTCGTCGTGGACAACACATTCGCCTCGCCGTACCTGCAGCAGCCGCTCGCCCTCGACGCCGACGTGGTCGTCCACTCGACGACGAAGTACCTCGGCGGCCACAGCGACGTCGTCGGCGGCGCCCTGATCGCCCGGGATGCCGAGCTCGGCGACGAGCTCGCGTTCCACCAGAACGCCATCGGCAGCATCGCCGGCGCCTTCGATGCCTGGCTGTCGTTGCGGGGCATCAAGACGCTCGGCGTCCGGATGGACCGGCACTGCGACAACGCCGAGCGAGTGGTCGCCATGCTCCGCCAGCACGATGACGTCGCGGCGGTTCGCTACCCCGACACCGACAAGGTCGCGGCCCGGCAGATGACGAGGTACGGCGGAATGGTGTCGTTCCACGCGGCCGGCGGCGAGGAGCACGCACTGGATATCTGCCGTCGTACCCGGCTGTTCATCCTGGCCGAGTCGCTCGGCGGCGTCGAGTCGCTGATCGAGCACCCCGGCCGGATGACCCACGCCAGCGTCGCCGACACCGCGCTCGAGGTCGCGCCCGACCTGGTCCGGCTGTCGGTCGGCATCGAGTCGGCCGCCGACCTGATCGCCGATCTCCGGCAAGCGCTCACCAGGTAGCGCTCGGGACTACCCGAGGCCGGTTGTTGCCGGCTCGGCCGCGAGCGGCTCCGCGTGGTGCACCCGGCCTCTGGTCTCCGGTGACAGCGCCCCAAGGACAGACGCCGCGAGCAGGATGCCGGTCGTGGCGAGGAACGCCGCCGAGTACGACACGTCGGCGATCCGACCGGCCACCACCGGGCCGAAGACGGTGCCGAGGTCGGCGGACATGGCGTACGCGGCGAACACCGGTCCGCCTCGGCCGTCGACGATGTCGCCGACGACTGCAGCCGGTGCGACGTCGAGCATGCCGGAGCCGAGTCCGAGTAGCGCCAGGCCCGCGAGGTAGCCGCCGAGGGTGGGAGAGATCGCGAGCATCGCGATGCCGAGACCGCTGGTCGCCGTACCGACGATCAGGAGCGGCCGCCGCCCGACCCGGTCGGCGTAGCGCGCGGCGGGCCACAGCGTCGCCGCGTTCACCGCCGAAACGATGAGGAACCCGATCCCGGTCCATGCCACCGAGCGGTGCAGCACGTCGTGGACGAACAACGGCACCAGCGCCGACCGGATCCCGATCGCACCCCACGAGTCGGCGAAGTTCGCCGCCAAGGCAGCCCGGTACGCCGGATCCCGCAACGCGCTCCCGAGGGTGGTGCGCGACCGCGTGGCCGGGTCACCGCGATCAGCGAGTGGCGTTGCCCGCAACGCCACCAGAGCCACGGTGCCGGCGACGGTGAGGGTTCCGGCGTACAGGAAGAACGGAAGCCGGATCGAGATGCCGGTCACCACGCCGCCCAACGCCGGACCGGTGATGCCGCCGAGCAGGAAGCCGCCCTGCCACAACCCGACCGCTCGGCCGCGAGTGGCGGACGGGACCATCCGGACGAGCAGGCTCATCGCTGCGATCGAGAACATCGCGGAACCGACACCCCCGATGCCCCGCAGCACCACGAGCTGCCAATAGCTGCCGGCCAGACCGGCGAGGGCGCTGCTGACGGCGACGATCCCGATCCCGATCGCCAGGACCAACCGCTCGCCGAGCCGGTCAACGAGCCGCCCGGCTGGAAGCGCGAACCCGATCCGCATCACGGCGAACGCGCTGATCACCGCGCCCGCCGCGGCGCGGCCAACTCCGAAGTCGCGGGCGAAGACCGGCAGGGCGGGCGCGACGATCCCGAATCCGAGCGCGACGAAGAACGCCACGACCACGAGCACCCGCACCTCGCGCGGGAGGCGCAGCGAAGCGGTCGGGCTTGGAGTCTCAGACTCGGGCGCGGCGCCCTCGTCGTGCCCGGATGTAGTCACTGACGACATACTCGCCCAGCCGAGAGGCATCGGGCGAGAACACCCGGCCGCCGTTGCGTGCCGCCATCGACTCCACGAAGCGGACCAGCCCGGGCTCGTCGTCGAGCATGAACACGTTGATCGTCGCGCCGCGACGGGTAACCCGCTCGACCTCGGCCATCGTCGCGGCCGTCGTCTCGGGGTGGGTCGGCCAGTCGAACCACGCGCTGCCGTCGGGCAGCAGATGGGCAGTCGGCTCGCCGTCGGTCACGACCATGACGACTGGCTCGGCGTCCGGGTGGTGGGCGAGATGGCGCGACGCCAACATCAACGCGTGCTGCAGGTTCGTGCCCTGCACCATGTCCCAGCTCAGCGACGGCAGCTCCGCCGGCTGGAGGACGCGCGCGTAGCGCGAGAATCCGATGACCTCGATGGCGTCCTGCGGATAGCGGGTCGTCACGAGGGAGTGCAACGCGAGCGCCGTCGACTTCGCGGCCGCCCACGTTCCCCGCAACGCCATCGAGTACGACAGGTCGACGAGCAGGGCGACTGCCGCCCCGGACCGGCGCTCGGTCTCGACCACCTCGAAGTCCTCGACGTCGATCTGCACCGGCGTACCAGCCCCCGAGCGCAGTACGGCGTTGCGCACAGTCCGGACGACGTCGAACGGCTGCTCGTCGCCGAACTCCCAGGCCCTCGTCTGCCCGGTCGGGTCGCCAGCGGCGCCGGCATCGCGCATGTCGTGGTCACCGCGACCGTGGGCGTGCAACGTCGTGAAGATCCGGCGGAGCGCCGAGTCGCCCAGCCGCCGCATCCCCTTCGGGGTCAGGGTCAGCTCGCCGTCGGTCCGGTTCAGGTACCCCTGCTCCTGCAGCTCGCGCTCGACCCGACGCAGCGCGTCGAGGTCGTCGACGGCGGCACGGCCCAGAGCGCGTTCGACCAGCTCCGGGTCGACGTCCTCGATGGAGGCGCCGGGGTAGTCCTGGCCGAGCATCGCTTCGAGCTCGGCGAGGTCCGCGGACTCCTCGAGGGCGGTCGTGGCATCGCCGAGCCCCAACGGGGTCTCGCCGCGCATCCGTTGCCGTCCCTGCCAGTCCAGCTCCGGTCGCCGGGCGCGCAGCTGGTCGGACAGTCGCGCCATCTGTTCGGCCAGGCCGCTGTCCTGCATCGCCTGCTGCATCAGACCGGCGAGCTCCGCCTGCTGCTCGGGAGACAGCGAGTTCATCAACCGCTGCGCCGCCGCGGCCCGCCGGGCGAGCGAGTCGACGAGCTCCTCGAGGTTCTTCGGGTTGTCGGGGAAGAAGTCGCCGTAGTTGCCCATGAACTCCTCGAACGCCGGGGTGGTGTCCTCACCACGCGCATCGGCGTCGAGCATGTCGTTGAGCGCCTGCATCATGTCGGCAACTCGTTGCTGAGACTCGGGATCGCCGTTCTGCAGCGCGTCCTTCATCCCCTTGAACTGGCTGTCGAGCACCTCGCGACGCAACAGGTCCTGAATCTGCTCGTAGGCCTGCCGGGCCTCGCCGGACTGCCAGTTGTACGTCGAGAGCTCGCGGACGGCTCGCGCGGTCTCCCGCGGGAGCGCGTCAAGCTCCGCCTCGGCGAGCCGGGCGTCGTCGCTGGGGTTCGGGAACAGCTCCCGTCGCTCGGCGTCGATGGCCTGGTCGAGCAGCTCACGGACCTGCTCGAGGGTGCCGTCCAGCCGACCCGCTTGCCGGGCCTTGCGGGCGCGGTCCCGGACCTGTCGCAGCAGGTCGTCGAGGCCGCGTCGACCCGCCAGCCCCTGTCGCCGCAGCTGCTGCAACGCCTCGGCCGGGGTGAGCCCGTCGAGCACCGCGTCGCCGATGTCGTCCAGTGCACCCGACAGGTCGTACGGCGGAGCCAACGGGTCGTCGCCGCCATGCCATTCGCCGTACCTGGCTCGTCTCATCGCGCGCCGTACACCGACCGGTCGTCGAGCGAGTCCTTGGACAACCGCCGCAACAGGTACAGCCCTTCGAGGGCGAACTCCAACCCCGCGGCGGCGAGGCCGGGCGTCTCGGCTCCCTCGTCGATCCCCAGCGCCGTGAGGATCCGGCCGAGGCCGGGCACGGTGCCGAGGCTGGTCAGCAGGTCGGTGGCGGGCACCAGCTCGCCGGTCTCCACGGTCGCGCCTTCAGCGAAGATCTCGACCAGCGGATTCAGGTCGACGCCGCCGAGCCGCGACCGGAAGGTGTCGGCAACCGCGCGCCGCAGCAGGTGCTCGAGTACGTCGGCCTCACGTCCCTCCTCGGACGCCTCGAACTCGACCTTGCCCTGGATCGCCGGGACGATCGTCGGCAGGTCCGCGACCCGAGCCACGGCGACCTCTTCGCCGGTGAGCGCCTGGCGTCGGACGGCGGACGCGGCGATGGTCTCCGCCGCGGCGACGGCGAAGCGGGCCGAGACGCCGGAGCGCTGGTCGACCGCGGGTGACTCCCGAACATGGCGGGTGAACCGCGCGACGACCTCGACCAGGTGGTCCGGCAGCGCCGCCGACACCGCGTCGTCGCCCCAGTTCACCAGCGCTTCCTGGCGCACGACTCGCAGCTCGTCCTCGAGCTCGATCGGGTAGTGGGTGCGGACCTCGGCGCCGAAGCGGTCCTTCAGCGGCGTGATGATCCGGCCCCGGTTCGTGTAGTCCTCCGGATTGGCCGACACCACCAGCAGCAGGTCGAGCGGCAGCCGCAGCGTGTAGCCGCGGACCTGGATGTCGCGCTCCTCCAGGACGTTGAGCAGTGCCACCTGGATCCGCTCCGCGAGGTCGGGGAGCTCGTTGATGGCGACGATCCCTCGGTTGGTGCGCGGCACCAGGCCGTAGTGCACCGTCTCGGGGTCACCCAGGGCTCGCCCCTGCGCCACCTTGATGGGGTCGACGTCGCCGATCAGGTCACCGACCGAGACGTCTGGTGTCGCCAGTTTCTCGGCGTACCTCTCGTCACGGGGCTTCCAGCTCACGGCCAGCGCGTCACCCTGTTCGGTCGCGAGCAGGCGACATCTGGTGCAGGTCGGCGCGTACGGATGGTCGTTGATCTCACAACCGGCGACCACCGGTGTCCACTCGTCGAGCAGCTGGACGAGGGTACGGATCAGCCGGGTCTTGCCCTGACCGCGTTCGCCGAGCAGGACGATGTCGTGGCCCGCGAGGATCGCGCGCTCGACCTGCGGCAGGACGGTCTCGTCGAAGCCGATGATGCCGGGGAAGCGGTCGGCCCCGGCGGCCATCCGGGCCAGCAGGTTGTCGCGGAGCTCGGCCTTCACGCTGCGATAGCGGTGTCCGGATGCGCGGAGCTCTCCGACGGTGGCTGGGAGGTGGGAGGGAGCGGGTGTTGGTGCAGTCACTACTTCACGCTACGTCCGGTGTCGACCGGGTACCCATTGGCGGTACGGCGAGGACGCGCGGGCGGGCAGGATGGAGGAATGGTGCGATTCGGTGACGGGTTGGCGGTCGACGCCGATCTCGTCGTCGCCGCCGAACGCGCGACGCGCCTCGCGACGGCCCCGCTGGATGGCGTCATTCCCACCCTCGCCGCCGTGTTCGTCAGTGGCGGCGAGGCCGACGCCGCCGCAAACGCGTTGCAGCGGGCGTCGGAGCTGACCGGCGCGACGAGCGTGATCGGCTGCACCGCGCCAGGTGTCATCGCGGATGGTCGCGGAGTGGAGACCGAGACGGCAGTCAGCGTCTGGTGCGCGGCCGTCCCCGACCTGCGGGTCCGCGGCTTCGCGCTGGAGGCAATCCCCACTGACGGCGGCGTAGCCGTGGTTGGCCTGCCCGAGCGGGTGCACTCCGACGGGGTGATGCTGCTGCTCGCCGACGGATGGTCGTTCCCGACGGACTCCTTCGTCACCCAGACGAACCACCAGCCCGGTCGGCCGCTGCCGATCGTCGGCGGGATGGCGGTCGGCACCGCCGGGCGGGGCTCGACCCGGCTGCTGCTCGACGGCCGCGTCGTCGACCGGGGCGCGGTGGGTGTCGTCCTCGGGGGCGGCGTCGGCATGCGAGCGCTGGTCAGTCAGGGCTGCCGACCGGTCGGCCCGGCGATGACGGTGACCGCGGCCGACGGCAATCTCGTCCTCGAGCTGGCCGGCATGCCGGCGCTGCGCAAGACCCAGGAGATCCTCAAGACGCTTCCGCCGGACGAGCAGGCCCTGGCGTCCGAGGGTCTGCAGCTAGGGGTCGCGCGCGACGAGTACGTCGACGAGCACAGCCAGGGTGACTTCCTGATCCGTGGGATCGCCGGCGTCGACCGCGACCGGGAGGCGCTGGTGGTGTCGGATCTGCTGGACGTGGGGAGCACGGTGCGGTTCCAGGTGCGCGACGCGGCGGCCGCTGACACCGACCTGCGGGACAGCTTGCGGCGCTTCGCGAGCAGCGGCCGCGGTGACGTCGAGGGCGCCGTACTGTTCTCCTGCAACGGACGAGGAGCAGCGCTGTTCGGTACGGCGGACCACGATCCCGGCGTCATTCGGGCGGAGCTGGTCGCGTCCGGGGTGGCCGGCTGTTTCGCGGCTGGCGAGATCGGCCCCGTCGGTGGCAGCAACTTCGTGCATGCGTTCACCGCGTCAATGCTGGTCTTCGGCTCCTCGGCCGCCGGATGACACGAGCTCTGGCGCTGGATGTGGGTGGCACGAAGCTCGCCGCCGCATGGGTCGATGACTCCGGAGCCGTCACCGGTCGCCGCGAGGTCCCGACCGACCCAACCGGGGCGAACCGCGGAGACGAGCTGTGGCAGACCGTGCGCACCCTGCTCGACGACGTGGTGGGAGGCCAGTCGCCGACCGCCGTCGGGGTGGGCTGCGGTGGCCCGATGCTGTGGCCTGCTGGTGTCGTCTCGCCGATCAACCTGCCGGCCTGGCGCGACTTCCCGTTGCGGGCCAGGCTCCTCGAGCGGTTCCCCGACGCGACTGTCCGGATCCACAATGACGCCGTCGCCATGCTCGCAGGTGAGCACTGGCAGGGCGCTGCCCGTGGCACGGACGCTGCGCTCGGCGTCGTGGTGTCGACCGGCGTCGGTGGTGGCGTGCTGTTGGGCGGCCGCATCGTCAACGGGGCGAGCGGCAACGCCGGGCACCTCGGGCACCTCGTGGTCGAGCCCGACGGCCCGGTGTGCGGCTGCGGTGCCCGCGGCTGCCTGGAGGCCGTGGCGCGTGGCCCCGCGGTGGTCGGCTGGGCGAAGCAGCACGGCTGGTCGCCGCCCGCGGGTGCGACCGCGGATGGCAAGGCCCTCGCCGAGTCAGCGCGCGCCGGTGACCAGGTCGCCCGAGCCGCCTTTGCCCGAGCCGGGGACGCGCTGGGCATCGCGCTGGCCGGTGCCACGTCACTGCTCGAGCTCGAGGTCGCGGTCATCGGGGGTGGCCTGGCGGGCGCGGGTGACCTGCTGCTCGGCCCAGCGCGGGAGTCATTCCGCCGTCACGCCCGGTTGGACTTCGCCCGCCGGTGCGGGATCGTCCCGGCCGAGAACGGCGCCGAAGCCGGACTGATCGGTGCGGCGGCCCTGGTCCTGGCCGGCAAGACGTACTGGGAGCACGGTGCAGACTGACCCGGTGCAGCTCAGTGACGTCGAGGCGGCCCAGGACCTGTTGCGTGACGTCGTCCGACGTACCCCTATGCAGCCGTCGCGGCCGCTCTCGCAACTGGTCGGGGGCCCGGTCTGGCTGAAGTGTGAGAACCAGCAGCGCGCCGGATCGTTCAAGCTGCGCGGTGCCTATGTGCGGATCTCCCGGCTATCCCCGGCCGAACGCCGCAACGGGGTCGTCGCTGCGAGCGCCGGCAACCACGCCCAGGGAGTCGCGCTGGCCGCGTCCCTGCTCGGGACCGACGCCGTGGTCTACATGCCAGAGGGCGCACCGATCCCGAAGATCGCCGCGACCCGGTCCTACGGCGCGGACGTGCGGTTCGCGGGCATCACCGTCGACGAGGCGCTCGTCGCCGCCTCGGAGCACGCTGAGCGCACGGGCGCCGTACTCATCCATCCCTTCGACCATCCCGACGTCGTGGCCGGCCAGGGGACCGTCGGTCTCGAGATCCTCGAGCAGTGCCCCGACGTCCGCACCATCGTTGTCGGCACCGGTGGCGGCGGCCTGCTGGCCGGGATTTGTGTTGCGGTCAAGGCGTTGCGTCCCGAGGTCCGGATCGTCGGGGTCCAGGCTGCCGGCGCGGCGAGCTTCCCGCCCTCGCTCGCCGCCGGTCGGCCGGTGCGGCTCGAGTCGATGGCGACGATGGCGGACGGGATCGCGGTCGGCAGCCCAGGGAGGCTGACCTATGAGCTGGTGCGTCAGCACGCGGCCGACGTTGTCGCGGTCGATGAGGACGCCTTAGCCCGCGCGCTGCTGCTCTGCCTCGAGCGCGCCAAGCTCGTCGTCGAACCGGCCGGCGCCGCGTCGGTTGCCGCCGTGATGGAAGGGCCACAAGACTTCGAGCCGCCCGTGGTCGCGGTGCTCTCGGGCGGCAACATCGACCCGTTGCTCCTGATGCGGGTGCTGCGTCACGGCATGATCGCGGCCGGCCGCTACCTGTCGTTCCACCTCCGGGTGCCGGACCGGCCGGGTGAGCTGGCCCGGTTGCTCGGCGAGCTCGCGGCCTCCGGCGCCAACGTCCTCGACGTGGAGCACCTACGGACTGGTGGCGCGCTGCACCTCGACGAAGTCGAAGTCGCCCTCCAGCTGGAGATGCGCGGAGCGGAGCATCGCGAACGGGTGCTCGAACGGCTGCGCGCCGCGGGTTACCCGCTCTCGGTCGACTGATCCGCCGTACCCCACCAGTGGGCCAGGCGCGTGGGTCAGCGGGTGTAGGGCTTGACCTCGAGTAGCTCCACCCTAATGTCGCGGCCATTCGGGGCCTTGTAGCTGCGCGCCTCGCCCGGCTTGGCGCCGGCGAGGGCCTTGCCGAGGGGCGACTGCGGGGAGTACACGGTGAGGTCGCTCACGGCGGCCTCCTCGCGGGAGCCGATCAGGAAAGTCTCCTCGTCGCCCTCACCGAAACGCACGCTGGCGATCATGCCCGGGCCCGCGACGCCAGCGTCCGCGGAAGGCGGCGTACCGACCTTCGCGTCGCGCAGCAGCTGGTTGAGCTGCCGAATCCGGGCCTCCATCTTGCCCTGCTCGTCCTTGGCAGCGTGGTAGCCGCCGTTCTCCTTCAGGTCGCCCTCCGCGCGGGCTGCGGCGATGCGGTCGACGATTTCCGCGCGGGCCGGGCCCGACAGCGTCTGCAGCTCTTCGTTGAGGCGGTCGTAGGCGTCCTGAGTGAGCCAGGTGACGGTCGGGTCGCTCATCCGAATCAGGTTACCCGCGGCAAGCGTGAAACCATGGCGCTGTGACCCAAGGACCGTTGCGGCTGCTCGCGGTGCACGCGCACCCCGATGACGAGGCCAGCAAGGGTGCCGCGACCGTCGCTAAGTACGCCGCCGAGGGGGTCGAGGTCCTCATCGCGACGTGCACCGGTGGCGAGCGCGGGTCGATCCTCAACCCCGCGATGGACACCCCGGAAGTGGTCGCCAACCTCGCTGGCATCCGGCACCACGAAATGCAGCGTGCCATCGAGATCCTCGGCGTTCACCACACCTGGCTCGGCTTCGTCGACTCAGGCTTGCCGGAGGGCGATCCGCTGCCGCCGCTGCCCGAAGGGTGCTTCGGTCTCGAGTCACTCGAGGATGCCTCCGAGCCGTTGGTCCGGCTGGTCCGCACCTTCCGGCCGCACGTGATGACGACGTACGACGAGAACGGCGGATATCCGCATCCGGACCACATCATGACCCACAGGGTCAGCGTCGAGGCCTTCGACGCCGCGGCCGATCCCGACCGCTACCCGGGCACCGGCGAGCCGTGGCAGCCGCTAAAGCTCTACTACCACATGACATTTCACCGGAACCGGTTCCTGGCGCTGCACGAGGCGATGGTCGAGGCCGGTATCGAGTCGCCGTACGCGGAGCGGCTGGAGGAGTGGGTCGAAGAGTCGGACCGCGGCCACAGGGTCACCACGTCGGTGCCCTGCGCTGACTACTTCGGGGTGCGCGACCAGGCGCTGATCGCCCACGCGACACAGGTCGATCCGACGTCGGCGTGGTTCGCCTGCCCGCTGGAGATCCAGCAGCAGGCGTGGCCCACGGAGGACTACGAGCTGGCCCGGTCGCTGGTGAACTCCGAGCTTCCGGAGGACGACCTGTTCGCCGGAGTCAGGGACGAGGTACGGCGATGATCACCGGCGTGGCAGTCGTCGCCGCAGCCGCAGTCCTCGCCGACGGCGACGATGATTTCGGCGCGGGCTTCATCGCTTTCCTGGTCGTGGTGGCCCTATGCGTTGCGAGCTACTTCCTGTTCCGGTCAATGAACAAGCACCTCAAGGGTCTGCCCGCGCACTTCCCGCCGCCGACGAGCAGCGAGGACACCTCGGGCCCGGGGTCGCCGACCCCGCCGGGTCAAAGCAGTCCGACCGGCCCACCCGAGCCCTAGCCGGGAACAGACTCGTAGATACTTTCGTTAAGAAAGTATCTAGCCTCTTGGAGTCGTGCAATGACCCGGCAGTACAAGTGGGTCGCCCTGTCGAACACCACGCTCGGCATGTTGATGGCGACCGTCAACGCCTCGATCGTCCTTATCTCGCTTCCGACCATCTTCCGCGGCATCAAACTGGACCCGCTGCTTCCGGCGAACTCCAGCTACCTGCTGTGGATGCTCATGGGGTACCTGCTGGTCCAGGCGGTCCTGGTCGTCACCCTCGGCCGGCTCGGGGACATGTTCGGCCGGGTCCGGATGTACAACGCCGGCTTCGCGGTGTTCTCGCTTGGCTCGGTGATCCTGGCGCTCGATCCCTTGATGGGGGCGGGCGGCGCCCTGTGGCTGATCGGCTTCCGGGTGCTGCAGGCAGTCGGTGGCGCGATGCTCATTGCCAACTCGACGGCGATCCTTGCCGACGCATTCCCGACCGAGCAGCGCGGATTCGCGCTCGGCATCAACATGGTGGCCGGTATCTCGGGGTCGTTCATCGGTCTGGTCGCCGGCGGTCTGCTCTCCGAGGTCAGCTGGCGGCTGATCTTCTGGTTCAGTGTCCCCATCGGCATACTCGGCACGGTGTGGGCGTACAAGAGCCTGCGCGAGACCAGTTCTCGACAGCCCGCCACGATCGACTGGTGGGGCAACCTGACGTTCGCCGCCGGCCTGACCGCGATCCTCGCCGCGATCGTCTACGGCATCGAGCCGTACGCCGGGCGAACCATGGGGTGGACGAATCCGTGGGTGCTCGCCGGCCTGATCGGCGGAGCGGCGCTGCTCCTCATCTTTGCCGCGGTCGAACGGCGCGTCGAGGCGCCGATGTTCCACCTGGAGTTGTTCAAGATCCGTGCGTTCTCGGCTGGTAACGCCGCCCAGTGGCTCAATGCCATCGCGCGGGGCGGCATGCAGTTCATGCTCATCATCTGGTTGCAGGGCATCTGGCTGCCGCAACACGGCTATGCCTTCGAGGACACCCCGTTGTGGGCCGGCATCTACCTGCTACCGCTGACGGTGGGATTCCTGATCGCCGGCCCGGTCTCCGGCTGGCTCTCCGATCGGTACGGCGCCCGGCTGTTCTCGACCGGCGGCCTGGTGATCGTGGCGATGTCGTTCGGTGGCCTGCTGTTGCTCCCCACCAACTTCCCGTATCTCGCCTTCGCCGCCCTGATCTTGCTGTCCGGCATCGGCTCCGGGTTGTTCTCCTCGCCGAACGTCGCGGCCATCATGAACTCCGTCCCGGCGCGGCAACGTGGCGCCGCGAACGGCATGCGTGCGACGTTCCAGAACAGCGGCATGGTGCTGTCGATCGGCCTGTTCTTCTCGCTGATGATCGTCGGGCTGTCGAGCTCGTTGCCGACGACCCTGTTCCAGGGGCTAACGGCCAACGGTGTCCCCGCGGCCGCCGCGCATCACGTCGCGTCGCTCCCAGCGGTCGGCGTGCTCTTCGCAGCCTTCCTGGGCTACAACCCGATCCGCAGCTTGCTGGGGCCAACGACGCTGTCGCACCTCACCGCGGCGCAGCAGGCCCACCTGACCGGTCGCGGCTTCTTCCCGTCGCTGATCTCCGGACCGTTCCATCATGGTCTGGTGGTCGTGTTCAGCCTTGCCATCGCCATGTCGCTCGTTGGCGCTGTAGCGTCGCTGTCGCGCGGCCGCAAGTACGTGCACGTCGAGGAGGCGGTCCATGACGATCCCCATCCGGCGCCTGCCGACGAGCTGACGGCATCTGGGACAGGAGCGAGCGTGTGAGCCCCACCTCCGTCACCGCCACCGACGCCGAGACTGCGGCGCGGTTGCGGGTCACTATCGCGCGGCTGGCTCGCCAGCTACGCCAGTCGGGCCCCGGTGACCTGACGTTGTCGCAGTGGTCTGCCCTCGTCACGGTCGAGCAGCGTTCCCCGTTACGGATCGGCGACCTCGCTGACTGGGAGCGAGTCAGCGCCCCTACCGCCACCCGGCTGGTGGCGGGGCTTGCGGAGGCGGGGCTGGTCGACCGGACCGGTGACCCGGCCGACCGACGTTCTGCCTACATCTCGCTGAGCCAGCTGGGTAAGGACAAGCTCGAGTGGGCGCGCTCCGCGCGGACCGCGAACCTGGCCACCCGGATCTCGGCGCTACCGCCCGGCGACGCTGAGCGGCTGCGCGATCTGCTGCCGCTGCTGGAAGAGCTGCTGGTCGAGGACCCGGCGTAGTCGGCCGGCGGCGTCAGCGACTCGAGTCGACATCGCGGTAGCGGGCCTCGAGCACCGAGTACGCCGCAAAGACGGCGAGCCCGGCAGCGACCGCGGCCAACAGCACCGGGCCGAGCGGCGCTCGGGCCAGCAACGCCAGCTCGTCGTCGAGGCCCTTCGCGTGTGCGGGGTCGGCCTGGATCCCAGCGACGATCAGAAAGATGCCGATCGGGGCGAACACAACCGCGCGCGCCGCGATGCCCACCGTCCCCGTGACCACCACCAGCCGCCGTACCTTCCGACTCGCTCCGGCGAGATCCATGCCGTCGGTGAAGTCCTGGCCCCACGCCGTACGGATCTGCCAGGCGCTCACCGCGAGGATGATGATGCCGGCGGCGACGACCAACACCCGCCCACCGGGCAGCCCGAGCAGATCGGCGGTGTCGTGGTGCTGCGAGTGCTCGCTGCCCTCGCCGTGATGACCGAGCAGGAATCCGATGGGAACGCTCGCCGCCGCCAGGTAGGACAGTCCCTGCAGCGCGGTGGTCGTGCGTTGCCACCACTCGGTGTCGACGCCCCGGATCCCGGCCACCACGCGCGTGATGCCCAGTACGACGAACCCGGCGGCGGCGACCGCGACGAGCGCCGTCCCGAGGTCGGTGGTGGTGACCGCCGCGAGCGCGCCCTGCGCGTTGGTCTGCCGCGAGCCCGCACCGTCGACCGCGACCGTGATGGTCAGCCACGCCATGACGGCGTAGAAACCGGCCCGAGCGAGCAGCCCGAGTCGCGCTGCCTGGCTGGGCCGGCGGTGGCCCGGCAGCCGCCGGGCAGCGTGGCGGAGGACGGGCGGTGCGCTGGTCACGCCGAAGACCTGCCCCGCGGTGACCGGTCGTGAACGTCGCGAGCTCTCAGCGTTCTCTCAGCCAGGTGCCGGACGCTGGAATCATGCGGGGTGGCCGATGACCGTGACCGCCGCTGGCGTCGTGACGGCCGTGACCCCGACGGCCGGTCGATCGGACCGGCCGCTGTTGCGCCGGGCGTTGCGCGGGCGGGAGGACGACCCGACCTGGGTGCGCCCGGCGCTCCTCGGTCTGCTGGCCCTGACTGCTGTGCTTTACCTGTGGGGGCTCGACGCCTCCGGCTGGGCCAATGCCTTCTACTCCGCGGCCGTGCAGGCGGCGACGAAGTCCTGGAAGGCGATGTTCTTCGGCTCCTTCGACTCCTCGAACTTCATCACGGTCGACAAGCCGCCCGGCTCGCTGTGGGTGATGGACATCTCGGCCCGGATCTTCGGTGTGAACTCGTGGTCGATCCTCGTGCCCCAGGCGCTGGAGGGCGTCGCGGCCGTCGGCGTCCTCTACGCGACGGTGCGACGGCGGTTTGGTCCGGTGGCTGGCCTGATCGCCGGTGCCGTGATGGCGACGACTCCGGTCGCGGCGCTGATGTTCCGCTTCAACAACCCGGATGCGCTGCTCGTGCTCTGCCTCGTCGGCACGACGTACCTCGTGGTGCGCGCGCTGGAGGACGGTCGGACCCGGTGGCTGGTGCTCGCCGGTGTACTGGTCGGAGCCGGGTTCCTCACCAAACTGGGCCAGGCGCTGCTCGTCGTACCGGGCTTCGGGTTGGTGTACCTGTGCTGCGCGCCCGTGACGCTGCGCCGCCGGGTCGGCCAGCTTGCCGCCGCCGGCGTCGCGATCGTCGTCACCGCCGGCTGGTGGGTCGCCGCGGTCACCCTCATCCCGGCCGCTGACCGACCGTACGTCGGAGGCTCCACCGACAACAGCGTGCTCAACATGATCTTCGGCTACAACGGGTTCGGGCGGCTCACCGGGAACGAGACCGGCAGCGTCGTCGCCGGGGGGCAGACCGGGCACGCCGGGCTGTGGGGCCCCACCGGACTGACCCGGCTGTTCGGCTCGGACATGGGCTCGCAGGTCTCCTGGCTGCTCCCCGCCGCCCTGCTACTTACCGGCACGGTGCTGTGGCTGATTCGCCGGTCCCCTCGGACCGACACGGCGAGGGGGCAGATCCTGCTGTGGGGCAGCTGGCTGGTCGTGACCGGGCTGACGTTCTCGTTCGGCCAAGGGATCATTCACCCCTACTACACGGTTGCTCTCGCGCCTCCGATCGGCGCTCTCGTCGGCATCGGCGGCGTCGCGCTGTGGCGCTCGCGCCGGCGGGTGGCGTCGCGAGTCGTGCTCGCCGTGGCCGTCGCCGGCACCTCGGTCTGGGCGTATCGGCTGATGGCGCGGTCCCCGGACTTCCACCCGTGGCTGCGGGTTTTCGTGCTCGTCGTCGGTCTGGTTGCGGCGGTCGCGGTCCTGGTCCCGCCTGGCCGGTGGGGTCGGTTGACCCGGTGGTCCAGCGTCGTCGCGCTCGCCTCACTCGTCGTCGGTCTCACCGGCCCGGTGGCCTGGGCGCTCGACACGGTGCAGACACCGCAGACCGGAGCCATCCCGTCTGCGGGGCCCGCGGTGACCGCGACGCGCGGCGGTGGACCCGGCGGGGCCGGGGCTTTCGGCCGGCCGGGAGGGCGCGCCGGGGGTGGCCGCGGATTCCAGTCCCCGCGCGGCTTTGGGAACGGCGGCCGGCCGTCCGGTGGCGGCCGCAACCTGTTTGGTCCGGGCGGCCCGCTGGCTCTCGGTGGCGGTGGTGGTGGTGGGAACTTGATCCAGGCCGGCACGCCGAGTGCCGCGATCACCAAAGCACTGCGTGCCAACGCCTCGTCGTACACCTGGGTGGCCGCGACCGTTGGTGCGGAGAACGCGGCGGGATATCAGCTCGCGGCGGCCGAGCCGGTGATGGCCGTCGGCGGCTTCAACGGGACCGATCCTGCGCCTTCGCTTGCGCAGTTCGAGCGCGACGTGGCGCAGGGTCGGATCCACTACTTCATCGGAGGCGCCGGCCGCGGTGGGTTCGGCGGGGGCTTCGGCGGCGGTGGGTTCGGCGGTGGCGGCGGCGCTGGTGGCTCCGCCTCCGGTGGCAATGACGCCAGCCAGATCGAGCAGTGGGTCGAGTCGCACTTCAGCGCCACGACCATCGGCGGAACGACCGTCTACGACCTGACCCCGCGACGATCGTTTTGAATAAGGGTCAGTCGGTTTTGCTGAAGCGGTGGATCGCGATCGCCAGCATCGTCAGGCCCATGACGGCGATGACCGCGACCTCGAGCAGCGTCGGCACCCGCCAGCCGAACCACGTCACGCCGGGGTCGAGCCGTGCCCTGATCGCGGGGCTCATGTTCAGGTGCGAGAAGACAATCCGCCGCATCGGGTCGACCGCGTAGGTCAACGGATCCACGCGGTTGAGGATGGTGAGCCAGAGCGGCAGGTTCGAGGCCGGGAACATCGAGCCGGACAAGAAATAGAGCGGCAGCACCAGCATCTGGGTCAGCGCCATGAACGACTGCATCTGCTTGATTCGTGCTGCCATCATCACGCCGAAGGTCGTGATCATGAAGGCCAGCAACAGCTGGATCCCGAAGACCGCGAGGATCAACGTCGGCGCGTACGGCACACCGACGAGACCCGCGATGCAGATCACGATGACGCCCTGGAAGGCCGCGACGGTCGCGCCACCGAGGCACTTGCCGATGACGATGGAGCTGCGTCGAACCGGAGCGACCAGCATCTCGCGCAGGAAGCCGAACTCGCGGTCCCAGACGATCGACGCGGCCGAGAACAGCGCGGTGAACATCACCGCCATCGCCAGGATGCCGGGGTAGAGGAAGGTCCGCAGGTTCAGGCCACCGGTGCTGGCCGCGGTGAGCCGGGACAGGCCGCTGCCCAGAACGAACAGGAACAGGAACGGCTGGACCAGCGCGGTGATCATCCGCAGCCGGTCGTTGAAGAAGCGGATCAGGTCGCGCTGCCAGACGATCTTCACCGCGCGCAGCTCGCTGCTGCCGGTGCGCGTCGGCACCCGGATGCCGGCGACCGGCGTCATGGTGGTGGTCATCGTCGGCCCCCCGCTCGGAACATCTGCATCTGCTCTCGACCGCGATCCCCGGCAGTTGCCTCCGCGTCGCGGATCGTGTTGCCGGTGTAGGACATGAACACGTCATCGAGCGTGGGCCGGGAGACGTTCACCGACGAGATCGGCTCGCTGAACTCCGCGAACAGCTTGGGCATGAACTGCTCACCACCCTCGACCGAGAACGTGACGACGCCCTCGGAGACGGTCGCGCTCAGGCCGAACTGCCTATCCAGAGCGGCGATCGCCCGCTCGTTGTCCTCGGTGCGGATCTGCACCCGGTCCTTGCCGATGCTCGCTTTCAGCGCCTGCGGCGTGTCCAGCGCGATGATCCGACCCTGATCCATGATGGCGATCCGGTCGCAGTACTCCGCCTCGTCCATGTAGTGGGTCGTGAGGAAGATCGTGATCTCCTCGGCCCGCTTGAGTTCCCTGATGTAGGACCAGATCGAGCTGCGGGTCTGCGGGTCGAGCCCGACAGTCGGCTCGTCCAGGAAGAGCACCCGCGGCGAATGCAACAGCCCGCGGGCGATCTCCAGCCGCCGCTTCATGCCGCCGGAGAACGTCGCGACCTTATTGTCGCGGCGATCCCACAAGCCGACCATATCGAGCACCTGCCGCAGCCGATCGTCCAATCCCGCGCGCGGTACGCCGTACAGCTCGGCATGCAGCTTGAGGTTCCGAATCGCGGTGAGGTAGCCGTCAAGAGTCGTGTCCTGGAAGACCAGGCCGATGTTGCGGCGGACGTCGTCGCGCTGCGTCACCACGTCGAAGCCGGCCACGTGCGCGTCACCACTGGTCGGCGTGATCAACGTGCACAACATGCTGATCGTCGTGGACTTTCCGGCACCGTTGGGACCGAGGAACCCGAAGGTCTCGCCCGGCTCGATGGTCAGGTCGATGCCCCGGACGGCCTCGAAGTCGCCGTACCGCTTGGTCAACCCGGTGACCGATACGGCCGGTTGCGCCACGTTGTCTCCTAGCTCGATCAGAAGTTGATTTTATACCGAGTGTAAACATACTCTCGGGGAATGCAAGCTGTTACGGGTTTGCGCGAGCGCAAGAAGTCACAGACGCGCGTCGTGATCGCGGAGACGGCCGCCGAGCTGTTCCGCCGTCACGGCTTCGATGCTGTCACCGTCGAGTCGGTCGCCCAGGCTGCCGGCGTCTCGAAGAAGACGGTCTTCAACTACTTCCCGACCAAGGAAGACCTGGTCTTCGACCGCACCGAGGACCGGCTCAGCGGACTGCTTGCCGCAGTGACCGAGCGCGACGAGCAGACGACAGTCCTGGAGTCGTTCCGCACTCTCGTCCTTGCCCAGTCCAACCAGCTGTCCCGGTTGCGCGACGAGATGGCCGACGGCTCGGACGGCTTCCTTGATCTGGTACGTCGGAACCCGTCACTGCAACGCAGGATTCACGAGATCAACGCCGACCTGACCCGGCAGCTGGCCGCGGCGCTCGCCGCCGAGGCGGGTACGCCGGCCGACGACCCCCTGGTGCTGGTCGTCGCGGGGACATTGATCGGAGCGCAGCGCGCCATGTACCTCCGACTCCGCGAGCTCGCGGCCCGGCCGACCAGCGATGCCTGGGTGGTCCGGCAACACCGGCGTGACACCAACCGAATCTTCGACCAGCTCCGCGACGGGCTGTCGACGTTCCCCTCCTAGAGATTGACCTGATCGTGGCGGGCGAACAGCTCGGCCCACTCCGCGTCGGTGAGAGTGCGACCGGTACGGCGGATGTCGGCAAGCTCCTCGAAGTACCGCTCCCGGGCTATGCCGGGTGCGAACAGGATGAGCATCGAGGCGGCCACATCGGAGTCGTTGCTGAAGGCATGGATGCCCCCAGGCGGCACGTAAAGGAAGCCGCCCTCTGAGACTTCGAGTCGTTCATCGCCGTGTAGAGCGTGACGGTTCCGGAGATGACGTAGAACGATTCGGAGAAGCCGCGGTGGAAGTGCTTCCCGGCACCGCCCGCTCCCGCTGGCATGTCCCACCGGAACAACCCGAACTCTCTCCGCGTGACCGATCCGGGTGCCACGAACGTGGCTGTCGTTCCGTTGTCGGGGCTGACCACAAGCGGTTCGATGTCGCTGCGCACCGTGGCGGCCGCCTCGCCTCTCTCACCGAGATACGTCACGTCACGCGCTCACGGCGGAGGACGTGAAGTCGGCATAGAGCCGGGCAGCTTGCCAGCAATACCAGGCGACGATGCTCCGGTAGGGGTGATACGGCTCACCGAGCAGGTCGAGCTCCTTCACCGTCGGGGTCGGGATGCTCCACGCCAGCCCGAAGCCTCGGCGTACCGCGAGGTCGCCGGTGGGCCAGACGTCGAGGCGGCGGAGCTGGAACATCAGGAAAATCTCGGCCGACCACTTGCCGATCCCTCGCACCGTCGACAGCCGTCGCACGATCTCGTCGTCGGGCACTCGAGCGAGCCGGCGGGAGTCCAGCACCACGGATCCGTCGAGAACCTTGGCCGCCAGATCATGCACGGACAGGACCTTGTTGCCGGACAACCCCACGCCACGAAGCACGTCGGAGGGAGTCGCCAACACCCGCTCCGGCGTCACCTCGCCGTCGAGGGCTGCCACGAGCCTTCCGTGGATGGCTGCGGCGGCCCGACCGGCGAGCTGCTGGTAAGTGATCGAGCGGATGAGTACGGCGAAGTTGCTCTGCGTGGACCGCGGGAAGCTCGGCAGCCCGGCCTCGGCGACAAGCCGCGCGATCACAGGATCGCGATCGGCCAGAAGTATCGCCGCCTCGCGCGGCGTGACCTTCTTCTCGGCAGCCATCCGCTCAATCTAGGACTGCGGGTCAACCAACATCCGTGTGCCGGACCCGCGGTGCCGGTGCGGGAGAGTGGGCCCATGCCGAACCGTCTGGCCGAAGCGACGAGTCCCTACCTGCTCCAACACAAGGACAACCCGGTCGATTGGTGGCCCTGGAGCGACGAGGCCTTCGCCGAGGCCGAGCAGCGCGGCGTACCGGTCCTGCTCAGCGTCGGCTACGCCGCCTGTCACTGGTGCCATGTGATGGCGCACGAGTCGTTCGAGGACACCGAGACGGCGGCGTACATGAACCAGCACTTCGTGAATATCAAGGTGGACCGTGAGGAACGCCCGGACGTCGACGCGGTCTACATGGAGGCCACGCAGGCGATGACGGGGCAGGGAGGCTGGCCGATGACGGCGTTGCTCACGCCGGCCGGTGAGCCGTTCTTCTGCGGCACCTACTTCCCGCCGCGGGACGGCCGGGGCATGCCGTCGTTCCGCCGGGTCCTTGAGTCCGTCGCCGAGGCCTGGGACACCCGGCGTGACGAGATCGAGCAGTCGGGGGCCGACGTCGTGGCCGAGCTGTCCCGACGGGCCCTGGTTCCCTCGTCAGGTCACGGGATCACCGCTGAGCAACTGGACGCCGGAGCCCGCGAGCTGTCCGGGCGGCACGACGACACCTGGGGCGGCTTCGACGGTGCGCCGAAGTTCCCGCCATCGATGACGCTGGAGTTCCTGCTGCGCCACCACGCGCGCACCGGGGACGAGCGCAGCCTGCAGATGGTCTCCACAAGCTGCGAGCGGATGGCTCGAGGCGGGATGTACGACCAGCTCGCCGGCGGGTTCGCCCGCTACTCAGTGGATGCGCACTGGGTGGTGCCGCACTTCGAGAAGATGTTGTACGACAACGCCTTGCTGGCTCGGGTCTACGCCCACTGGTGGCGCGCGACCGGATCTCCCTTGGCCCACCGGATCGCCGTGGAGACCTGCGACTGGATGCTGCGCGAGCTGCTCACGGCCGAGGGCGGTTTCGCGGCGTCGTTGGACGCCGATACCGAGGGCGAGGAAGGCCGCTACTACGTCTGGACCCCTCAAGAGCTAGGCCCCGACGCTGCCGCGTTGTTCTCCGTGACCGCAGCCGGCACCTTCGAGGGCGACCGCTCAGTGCTTCAGCTTCCCGTCGATCCGGAAGACGAGCAGTGGTACGACGATGAGCGCGCGCGGCTGCTCGCGATCCGGGAGCAGCGCGTCGCACCGGGTCGGGACGACAAGGTCGTGGCGGCCTGGAATGGTCTGGCGATCGCTGCCCTCGCCGAATGCGGCGTGCTGTTCGAGCGATCTGATCTGGTCGCGGCGGCTACCCGCTGCGCCGAGCTCATCAGCGACCTGCACCTGGTCGACGGAAGGCTCCGGCGGGTCTCGCGCGGTGGCGTGGTCGGCACCCCGGCCGGAGTCCTCGAGGACTACGGCGACGTCGCGGACGGGCTGCTCGCGCTGCATCAGGCGAGTGGTGACCGGCGCTGGTTGGACCATGCCGAGTCGCTGCTGGACGTCGCGCTGGTGCATTTCACCGACGGGGATGGTGGCTTCTTCGACACCGCTGACGATGCCGAGCAGCTGGTCCGGCGACCCCGGGACCCCACCGACGGCGCGACACCGGCGGGGTCATCGGCGCTGGCCCAGGCGCTGGTCACCAGCGCCGCACTCACCGCGACCGCTGAACGGCGAGAGGTCGCGGAACGAGTCCTTGGCGGCGTGGCCCCGATCGTCGAGCGGCAACCCCGCTTCGCCGGCTGGTCCGCCGCAGCGGCCGAGGCGCTGGTTGCGGGACCACTCGAAGTAGCAGTGGTTGACTCGCCAGCGCTCGCGCGGACCGCCCGACTCACCACGTCACCCGGCGCCGTCGTGGTGACCGGCGGCGACTCGCCACTGCTCGCCGACCGACCGGTTGCTGGCGCCTACATATGTCGGGGTTTCGTGTGCGATGCGCCCACGACCGACGCCGCCGTCCTCGCGGCCAGTCTCGGCGTGCGTGTCGGACATGACGCCGTAACACCCGGCTCGTAGATTCCCGCCGTGGGCGACCTGCTCGGGGACTACCTGCGGCGCCAACGCGCCACGGGCGCGTACGACGAGGTTTTCGCACCCGATGGCAGCCCGCGGCCGGCGTACGGCTCCGTCGTGAGTGCCCTTGAGTCGCTGTCGATCGGTGACCTGGTGAGCAGCCGGAGTGCGCTGTCGAGCGCGTTCACGGACGCCGGCGTCACGTTCTCGCTGTCCGGCGAAGAGCGCCCGTTCCCGCTCGACGTCGTGCCACGGCTGTTTACCACCGAGGAATGGCAACAGATCGAACGCGGGGTCTCGCAGCGAGTGCGGGCGCTCGAGGCCTTCCTCGACGACGTGTACGGCGAGGGCCGAGCATTTGCCGACGGCGTCCTGCCGCGCCGGCTCATCACCACCTCGAAGCACTTCCACCGAGCGGCGCACGGCATCTGCCCGGACAACGGTGTGCGGGTGCACGTCGCCGGCATCGACCTGGTGCGCGACCAGGAAGGCGAGCTGCGCGTCCTCGAGGACAACCTGCGGATCCCGTCAGGGGTCAGCTACGTGCTCGAGAACCGGCGGACCATGGCGCGGGTGCTGCCGAACCTGTTCGGCGGCGAACGGGTGCAACGCGTCTCGTCGTACCCCGCCCGGCTGCGCAGCGCGCTGCGCGCCTCGGCGCCCGACGGCGTCGCCGACCCGACCGTCGTCGTGCTCACTCCCGGCGCGTACAACTCGGCGTACTTCGAGCATTCGCTGCTGGCGCGTCAGATGGGGATCGAGCTCGTCGAGGGTCGTGACCTGGTAAGCCGCGACGGGGTGGTGTACCTGCGCACCACCGATGGCGAGCAGCGCGTCGACGTCGTCTATCGGCGGATCGACGACGAGTTCCTTGACCCGCTGCACTTCCGTCCGGACTCGGTCATCGGCTGCCCCGGACTGCTCGGCGCCGCCCGCGCCGGCAACGTCACCATCGCCAACGCGGTCGGCAACGGCGTCGCCGACGACAAGCTCGCCTATACCTATGTGCCGGCCATGGTCGAGTACTACCTGGGTGAGACCCCGCTGCTGCGCAACGTCGAGACTTATCGGCTCGAGGAGCCCGACGCCCGCGAGTATGTGCTGGCCCATCTCGACTCCCTCGTGGTGAAGCCGGTCGACGGGTCGGGTGGCTACGGCCTGGTGATCGGACCGGCGGCGACCGAGCGACAGCTGGCGAAGCTGCGCCGGGACGTCATCGCCGACCCGCGACGCTGGATCGCCCAGCCCGTCGTGCCGCTCTCCACGGCGCCCACCCTCGTCGACGGCGAGCTGGTGCCTCGCCACCTCGACCTGCGCCCGTTTGCCGTCAACGACGGCGAACGGATCTGGGTGCTGCCGGGCGGTCTGACCCGGGTGGCTCTGGTCGAGGGCTCGCTCGTCGTCAACTCGAGCCAGGGTGGCGGCTCCAAGGACACCTGGGTGCTGAGCGGCGCCGACGTCCAGCCGCAGCCGGCCGCGGCGCCGCCGGTGGTCGCTCCCGGCGACCCGCTTCACGTCGGAGTCCCAGCTGCGGCCCCACACCTCGGCCAAGCGCAGCAGCAGCAACAGCAGAGTGACGACGGTGTCGAGTTCGAGGGCACCGAATGCTGAGCCGGATCGCCGAGTCGTTGTTCTGGATCGGCCGGCTCGTCGAACGCGCCGAGGATGTCGCCCGGATGCTCGATGTCTCGGTGCACCTGCTCCTGGAGGAGTCGACCGTGAGCGAGGCCGACGCGTGTCGGACGCTGCTCGCGGTCGTCGGCGCGGACGGCGCGGACCTCGCCGAGCAGGCGCTCGACGCGCGGTACATGCTCGACCGACTCGCCTATGACCGCGGCAGCCCGATCTGGAGCTCGCTGGAAGGCGCGCGGGAGAACGCGCGCACCGTGCGGGAGGTCATCTCCTCGGAGATGTGGTTGTGCCTCAACACCACGTACAACGATCTTCCGGCGCAGCGAGCCCGCGGCCGGCGGGGCAACCCGACCGGCTTCTTCCACTTCGTCAAGGAGCGTGCGGCGCTGGTCGCCGGGCTCGTCGACGGCACCATGAGCCACGACGACGGCTGGCGGTTCGTCGTACTCGGCCGCAGTCTGGAACGCGCCGACATGACGGTGCGGGCACTCTCGCTGTACCGCGTGGTCGGTGACTTCGCGACCTCGACCGGCGCCCTGCTGCGCAGCTGCGGCGCGTACGAGTCGTTCCTGCGGACCTATCGGGGCACGCTCGACCCGCGGCAGGCGAGCGAGTTCCTGTTGCTCGACCGGCTGTTCCCGCGGTCCGTGTACTCCGCCGTCGCCACCGCCGAACACTGCCTGTCGGAGCTATTGCCCGACACCGCCTCGCGGACGGGCATCGCAGACATCGGGCTGCTCACATTGGGGCGGACTCGGACCGACCTGGAGTTCAGCCGGGCCGCCGATCTCGCCATCGGGCTGCCGGAACGGTTGGCCGACATCCAGCTCGCCTGCTCGGTCGTGACCGGCGCGGTCTCGGACCGGTTCTTCCGCGGGTCGGCCATGGTCGAGTGGGTCGCCGGGGGTGGGTCATGACCTGGCGGCTCGACGTTGTCCACCGCACCGTCTTCCACTACAAGACGCCGGTTCGCGCGTCGTACAACGAAGCAAGAATGACTCCGGTCACCGACCTGCACCAGTCGACGGTGAGCTCGCGCGTGTCGCTCAATCCCCCCGTCCCCGTACGTCGCTACTGGGACTACTGGGGATCGCAGGTGACCGTGTTCGACATCCACGAGCCGCACGACCAGCTCGTCGTCACTAGCGCGTCGGTCGTGGAGACCGAGCCGGCCCTGGAGCCCGGGGTCCAGGTCGGGTGGGCTGACCTCACGGAGTCCGAGATCACCGACCAGTTCGACGAGCTGTTGCGGCCCACGACCTACACCGGGGACAGCGCCGAGCTCGCGGCGGCCGCTGCCGACATCCGGTCGACGGCCCCACACCCGGCTGCGGCCGCGGAGGCGGTCGGGGCATGGGTCCACGACGCGTTGACCTACGAGACGGGCGTCACGGGGGTGCACACGTCGGCTGCCGAGGCATGGGCCGCTCGCCGCGGCGTCTGCCAGGACTTCGCGCACGTCGCATTGGTGATGCTGCGGTCGATCGGCGTACCGGCTCGGTATGTCTCGGGGTACCTGCATCCCCGCCGCGAGGCGGCCATCGGCGAGTCGGTCGCGGGGGAGAGCCACGCCTGGGTCGAGGCGTGGGTCGGTGAATGGTGGGGATTCGATCCCACCAACAACGAGCCAATCGGCCACCGCCACGTGGGCGTCGGCCGCGGTCGGGACTACGCCGATGTCGCGCCGCTGCACGGCGTGCTCTCCGGCGGCCAGACCCAGTCGCTCGAGGTCGAGGTCACCCTCACCCGCCTCCGCTAGCCCCCTCACACCAATGGCCCATTGGTGTCGCCCTGGCCCCACCCATGGCCCATTGGTGTCGCCCTGGCCCACCCATGGGCCATGCGTGTGTGTTCGCCGGTGGCGGACAAGGCTGGCCTCGGACGGCCGTTGCGCGCATGATGTGTAACGACGTAATCATGTAATGAGTGCAACGGAGGCGGTCATGAACGAGATCGAGGCGTGGCTGGGTGGCCGGATACCGGCCGAGTGGTTCGAGGCGGCACCGACCGTGACGGTCGACCGCGAGGAGATCTCCGTGCACGGCCGGCTCCCCGAGCCCGAGGACCTGGCCGCCGATGCGGAGCCGCACGTCAAGGCGGCTGCCGAGGCGGGGCGGATCGCACGATTTCGCGAGCAGACCCGCGAGGCCCGGATCGGGATCGCCCGCGAAGCCGAGCACCGGTTCGGTCGGTCGATCGCGTGGGGCGCGGCTTCCGGCGCGACCAGCGAGACCTTCACCTCGCTGGCGGTGCCCGTGATGACGCGGCTGCGGCAGTCCGAGCGCCGGGTGCTCGACACCCTGGTGGACGCCGGCGTGGCCCGGTCGCGGTCCCACGCGCTGGCCTGGTGCGTCCGGCTGGTGGGCGAGCACACCGAGGATTGGCTCGAGCAGCTCCGCAGCGCCCTGCGTGACGTCGAGCGGTTGCGCGGGGAGAGCCCGACGGGCGGCTGAAGCAGGATTGCTCCCCGGCGTGGAGGGAATACATGACAAGCGTTATGCTTGACCCTTTCCCGTCCGACTGCCGCCGCTCGGCGAGCCGAGGAGTGACGAATGACTGCCGCAGCCACCATTCCGGGTCTTGAGAATGCCCCGACGGAGCACGCGGGGTTGATCGCCTGGGTTCGGGAGATCGCCGAGCTCACGGAGCCGGATCGGGTGGTCTGGGCTGACGGTTCCGAGGAGGAATGGGAACGGCTGACCCGCGAGCTGGTCGAGTCCGGCACGCTCACTGCGCTCAACCCCGACAAGCGGCCCAACTCCTTCGCCGCCATGTCGGACCCCTCGGACGTCGCGCGCGTGGAGAGCCGGACGTTCATCTGCTCCGAGCAGGAGCAGGACGCCGGCCCGACCAATAACTGGGTCGACCCGACCGAGATGCGCCAGACCCTGAACGGGCTTTTCCGCGGCTCGATGCACGGCCGGACGATGTTCGTCGTCCCGTTCTGTATGGGGCCGCTCGGCTCCCCGATCTCCGCGCTCGGCGTCGAGATCACTGACTCGCCGTACGTCGTCATCTCGATGCGAATCATGACCCGGATGGGCAAGCCGGCGCTGGACGCGATGGGCACCGACGGGTTCTTCGTCCCGGCCGTTCACTCCGTCGGCGCGCCGCTGGAGTCGGGCGAGGCCGACGTCGCGTGGCCCTGCAACGACGAGAAGTACATCGTCCACTACCCCGAGACCCGCGAGATCTGGTCCTACGGCTCGGGGTACGGCGGTAACGCCCTGCTCGGCAAGAAGTGCTACGCGCTGCGGATCGCCTCGGTGATGGCCCGCGACGAGGGCTGGCTCGCCGAGCACATGCTGATCCTCAAGCTGACCTCGCCGGAAGGTACGGCGCGCTACATCGCGGCGGCGTTCCCCAGCGCCTGCGGCAAGACCAACCTCGCGATGCTGATGCCCACGCTGCCCGGCTGGAAGGCCGAGACCGTCGGCGACGACATCTGCTGGATGCGCTTCGGTGATGACGGCCGGCTGCACGCGATCAACCCTGAGGCCGGCTTCTTCGGTGTCGCCCCCGGCACCGGTGAGTCGACCAACAAGAACGCGATCGACACGCTCTACGCCAACTCGATCTTCACCAACGTCGCGCTGACCGACGACGGTGACGTGTGGTGGGAGGGCCTCACCGACACGCCGCCGGCGCACCTCACCGACTGGAAGGGCAATGACTGGACGCCCGACTCCGACGAGCCGGCCGCCCACCCCAACTCCCGGTTCACGGTGCCGGCGTCGCAGTGCCCGACCATCGCCCCCGAGTGGGAGGACCCGGCCGGCGTACCGATCGACGCGATCCTGTTCGGCGGCCGCCGCGCGACCAGCGTCCCGCTGGTGACCGAGGCCTACGACTGGACCCAGGGCGTGTTCCTCGCGTCGAACGTCGCTTCCGAGGGCACGGCCGCCGCAGAGAACAAGGTCGGTGAGCTGCGCCGCGACCCGTTCGCGATGCTGCCGTTCTGCGGCTACAACATGGGCGACTACTTCGGTCACTGGCTGTCGATGCAGGACCGCACCGACCCGGCCAAGCTGCCGGCGATCTACTTCGTGAACTGGTTCCGCAAGGACGCCGACGGGCACTACGTCTGGCCTGGGTTCGGCGAGAACAGCCGGGTGCTGAAGTGGATCTCCGAGCGGCTGGACGGCACCGCCGCGGCGACCGACACACCGATCGGGCGGGTGCCCACGAAGGACTCGCTCGACGTGGAGGGTCTGGACCTCACCGACGAGCAGCTCGACCTGTTGCTGACCGTGGACCCGGCGGCGTGGCGCGAGGAGGCCGAGCTGGTGAGCCCGAACTATGAGCGCTTCGGTGACCACACGCCGAAGGCGCTGTGGGCCGAGCTCGACAAGCTCAGGGCGCGTCTCGAGGGCTGAGTCCGGGGGTCATCCGGGCTCCGACGTTACGGTGCAGGTGTGAAGCGCAAGTTGGGCATGCGAGACCTCGTCTACGGGCTCTACGAGCGACGGCTGGCGGCGAGCCTCACTCGGGTGCCGGCTCCGCGGCACGTCGGCGTCATCCTCGACGGCAATAGACGCTGGGCGCGTGCAGCCGGCGCCTCCAACGTCAGCCACGGCCATCAGGCCGGCGCCGAGCACATCAACGACCTGCTGGCCTGGTGCGACGAGGCCGCTGTCGAGGTCGTCACGCTGTGGTTGCTGTCCAGCGACAACTTGAGTCGCCCCCAGGCGGAGCTGGTTCCGCTGCTCGGGATCATCGAGGCCACGGTTACCGGCCTCGCCGCCTCCGACCGCCCGTTTCGGGTGCACCCCGTCGGTGCGCTCGACCTGCTGCCCGACTCCACCGTGCGAATCCTCAAGGACGCCGCCGAGGCGACGTCGGACAAGACCGGGCTCCTCGTCAACGTCGCGATCGGGTACGGCGGTCACCGGGAGATCGCGGACGCGGTCCGGGCGATGCTGCACGAGCACGCCGCGGCGGGAGCCTCGCTCGAAGA
The DNA here is from genome assembly GCA_036267755.1 of Mycobacteriales bacterium. Lineage (GTDB taxonomy): Bacteria > Actinomycetota > Actinomycetes > JAFAQI01 > JAFAQI01 > DATAVK01. The sequence continues at coordinate 3,060 of DATAVK010000134.1, read as the reverse complement.
TGTGGCGGAGGCACTCGACGTCGAGCACATCGCCGAGCATCTCTATACCCGCGGCCAGCCGGACCTCGACCTGATCATCCGTACGTCGGGGGAGCAGCGGCTGGGTGGGTTCCTGCTCTGGCAGAGCGCCGGGGCGGAGTTCTACTTCTGTGACGCGTTGTGGCCGGACTTCCGCCGGGTCGACTTCCTGCGGGCGCTCCGCGCGTACGGGCAGCGCGAACGCCGGCACGGCGCATAACTCGCACGCCGGTCGGCGGCTCCGCTGAGCCGAAGCAGTGGGACACTGTTCGCATGTCCGGTCGGCACCGCAAGGGACCGCCGCAGCGCCGTGGTCGGCACCGTCGGCCGCCGCCGCGCGGTCGGCTCCTCGTCCCGGCCCTCGCTGCCACCGTCGTACTCGGCGGTGGAGGGGCCGCCCTGGGCCTTGCCGTCGGCGGCACCAACGGAACCAACGGCGGCACCGCCACTCCCCAGATCACGCCGTTCGCCGCGCCGCTCGTGCTCTCGACCGCTCCAGTCATCGATCCGACGCCCAGCGTCGCGGCCACTCCGAGGGCCCCGGCCGCTCAGTCCCACGCGACGTCGAAGTCGCACCCGCGACCGACCGACTCGCTGCGGCTGGTCGTCACCGGATCGGCGTCCTACGTCTCGGTCAGGACCTGGAACAACCACCTGTTGATTGCCCGCGTGATGCACCACGACCAGCGGCTGGCCTTCCGCCAGCACGGCCTGCGGGTGACGCTCGGCAACGCCGGAGCGGTCCGCTTGGCCGTCGCCGGCCACCGCTCCCGGGTCGCGGGTCGGCCCGGCGAGGTGCGGCACTTCCAGGTCAACTGAGGACTGTTTTCCCGAGCACCCGTACGGTCGGGCGTGTCGCGCCAGGACCGGCCACCCGGCGCCGTAACGTCGGCACCGACGGCCGACACCCGTCGGTCAGTGCCCGGAGGCCCCGTGACCCCAACCGCGACACGCGCCGGTTCCACCCCGAAGCGGCGCAAGCCGCTGCGGCGCGTCTACGTCCTCGATACCAGCGTCCTGCTCGCCGACCCGTCGGCCCTGAGTCGCTTCGCCGAACACGAAGTGGTGCTGCCGCTCGTCGTCATTGCCGAGCTGGAAGCCAAACGTGACCATCCCGAGCTGGGGTGGTTCGCCCGCCAGTCGTTGCACAGCCTCGACGACCTGCGCGTCCGGCACGGCCGGCTGGACCGGCCGTTACCGGCCAACGAGGCCGGCGGCACGGTCCGGGTCGAGCTCAACCACAGCGACCCGAGCGTGCTGCCGAGCGGCTACCGGATCGGCGACAACGACAGCCGCATCCTGACGGTCGCGGCCAACCTCGCCGCCGAGGGCGCCGACGTCGTCCTGGTCAGCAAGGACCTCCCGCTGCGGATCAAGGCCGCGAGCATCGGGATGCATGCGCAGGAGTACCTCGCCGAGCAGGTCGAGTCCGGATGGACCGGGATGGCCGAGCTGGATGCGGCCGGCGACGAGGTCGACCTGCTCTACGCCCAGGAGACCCTGGACCTGCCGGCTGCCCGCGAGCTCCCATGTCACACCGGCGTCGTCCTGCTCTCCGAGCGCGGCAGCGCGCTCGCTCGGGTCGGCCCGGACAAGTCGCTGCGCCTGGTGCGCGGTGACCGCGACGCATTCGGCGTGCACGGTCGCAGCGCCGAGCAGCGGATCGCGCTCGACCTGCTCCTCGACCCCGACGTCGGCATCGTGTCCCTGGGCGGCCGCGCCGGGACCGGGAAGTCCGCGCTCGCACTGTGCGCCGGTCTCGAAGCGGTGCTGGAACGCCGAATGCACCGCAAGGTGGTCGTGTTCCGCCCGCTGTACGCCGTCGGTGGCCAGGATCTCGGCTACCTGCCAGGCAGCGAGTCGGAGAAGATGGCGCCCTGGGCGCAGGCGGTCTTCGACACCCTCGGCGCACTGGTCTCGGACAGCGTGATCGACGAGGTCATCCACCGCGAGCTGCTCGAAGTGATGCCGCTCACCCACATCCGAGGTCGGAGCCTGCACGACGCCTTCGTCATCGTCGACGAGGCGCAGTCGCTGGAACGCGGGGTGCTGCTCACGGTCCTGTCACGGATCGGCCAGAACTCCCGGGTAGTGCTCACCCACGACGTCGCGCAGCGAGACAACCTCCGGGTTGGCCGTCACGACGGCGTCGCCGCGGTGATCGAGGCGCTCAAGGGCCATCCGTTGTTCGCCCACGTCACGCTTACGCGCTCGGAGCGCTCACCCATCGCCGCCCTGGTCACCGAGATGCTCGAGGACATCGGGAGTTAACCCACCGAGTCGGACATCCCGCCCCGAACGGCACCAGACGAGACGCCGTACCCCGAATCGTGTCCGATGGGCGTGGCAGATGACCGCGGGCCGCTAGTCCGTCCGGACGCTTGAGCGGTCTCGAGCGACTGCCGAGTGCTCGTAAGAGATGTTGAACAACCAGCGCCTAGGGCGTTCACTCGACGCTGCCATCTGTGCCGTGGGATGTCTGGTCTCGCTCGCCGTCGCGATTCCGTGGCTTCGCCATCCGCACGGCCTGCCGATCACGACCATCGTCGTCGCGATTGCCATCGTCGCGATCTCGCACGTCCCGATGCGGCTGCCGAGCCAGGCCGGCACGATCGAGATCAGCTTCGCGCCGGCCGCCTTGGTCTACGTCTCGCTGTTCACGTCGTTGAGCGGCGCCTCGGTGCTGTGGCTCGCCGCGACCGCGGTCATGTTCCTGTCCGAGCGAAGCAAACCGATCACCGACCGGGTCTTCAACGTCGGCTGCGTGTCGCTGTCTGGCGTCGTCCTGCTCAGCATCGTGTCCCTGCACCACGGCCTGCTCGCGCCCGAGACGCTGCTGCTCGTCGCCACCGGGTGCGCGGCGTTCTTCCTGGTGGACCTGTTCCTCACGATGGTGACGTTGGCGGTGGCCCAGGGCATCTCCATGCCCGACGTGCTGCAGCCGGTCCGGATCGTCATTCCGCTGGTCTGCTTCATCGGCATCGACACGTTGGGCTACCTGGCCGCGCTGCTCGACGCCGCCTACCCGGCATGGGCGATGAG
>DATAVK010000133.1:0-2584 GCA_036267755.1 Mycobacteriales bacterium | reverse complement strand
GCGACCGTCTCCCCCGAGATGTCCGGCAGTCCGAGGTCCAGGACGAGCAGATCCGGCTCGCCACTGGCCGCGAGGCTGAGCGCTTCCGCGCCCGTCGCCGCGGTCAGCACGGTCATGCCCTCGCGTTCCAGGTAGGACCGCAACAGCTCGCGCAGCTTGCGCTCGTCTTCCACGATCAGCACCGTCGGCACGTCAACCTCCGTCAGAAGTATCCGTCACCTGGCGCCGCCCGTGACGGCCCCGCGGCCGGCCTCCACACGATCTCCACATGACCGCCATCCCGGCTCCGGTCGGCACGGGTTTGCTGCGTTGGTGTTCGCGAGTAATCGACCGGTGGGAGAAGCGGATGTGGCTCGCTCTGCTCCCGTGGCTGCTGTTCGCGGTCGGGATCGGCGTACTTCTCGCCGCACTGATGGTCAATCGCCGTCGACGCCGCCGCGACCCGTCGCGACCTCCGACCCGCCAAGCGCCCCGCAGATTCTCCTGACCAGTGAGGAACGCCATGACCCTCAACATCGCTAGCCGACGGCTCTCGGGTCCGACCTCCGTCGCTGAGGTCGCCGCGGCGGCGCTGTCTCCCCGCGCGGTGCTGACCGCACGGTGGCACCAGCAGATGGATCAGCTCACGACGCTGTCGATCCAGCGCCACGAGATCGACGACCCCGATCTCATCGACCTCCACCGGGCTATCGAGGAGGTACGACGGGGCATGCGCAGCACCGAGGCGGCACTCGACCGAATCAGCCACCGCACCTACGGCCGCTGCGAGTCGTGTGGCCACACCATCGACCCGCTCCGGCTGGTCGGACTGCCCGACGCCAGCATCTGCCGGCGATGCGATCGCCGCCCGCCCACGGGCTGACCATGACCGTCGCTACCCCACCGCGCCTGCGGCTGCCCGCCAACGAAGCACGCGCGTCGCTGGCGAGGCCTGTGCTGGCGGTGGTCGTGCTCGGGCTGGCCGTCGGCGCCGCGACGTCGGTGCTGCAGACCTACCTGGACACGCCGTGGGCGAGCCTCGCCAACGCGGCCAGCCCGTGGCTGGTCCCCGCCTTCGCCGTGGGACTGCTCTGGCGGCGGGTCACCTCGGCCGCCCTCGCAGGGTTCGTCGTCTGCGGGCTGGAGCTGCTCGGGTACTACGCGACGGCAGTCGCCCGCGGCTACAGCGCATCGCCCAACGAGCTGCGGTTCTGGGGAGCGTGCGCGGTCATCGCGGGGCCGGTGCTCGGCGCCGCCGGATGGGCCTGGCGGCAGGAGTCGCCCCGTCTTCGCGGACTCGGTGCCTCGGTGTTGGTGGCGGCGTGGCTCGCCGAGGCGGCGGTGGCCTACGCCTGGCGGCTGCACTACTACTCCACGGCGATCCTCTTTGCCACGATCGGCCTCTTCATCCTGGTTGGCCTCGGCACATACCGTCGGCAGCATCGGCGGATCGTCCAGTGGCTCGCCCTGGTCCTCCCGATCGGGATCCTCGCCGAGTACGCCCTCGGGCTCGTGTCTCACCAGGCTTTCTAGCCCCGGGACCGTCGTGACTTCCGCTGTCCTGATCGTTCTCGCCGTCGCCGCGGTGACGTTGGCCGCGGTCGCAATGCTGCGGCGGTTCGCCGTACCGGCGCCGGTTGTGATGGTGGTCGCTGGTCTGGTCATCAGCTTCCTGCCGTTCGTGCCGGACGTCTCGCTGGATCCGCATCTGGTCCTGCTCGGACTGCTCCCACTTCTGGTGTTCGACGCGGCCGTCACCTCATCACCGTCCGCGTTGCGACGTGACGTCCGTTCGATCGGGATCCTCGCCGTACTCCTGGTCGTGGCGACCGCGGTGGGCGTGGCCGTCGTGGCCCACGAATTGGGACACCTGTCGTGGCCGATGGCGTTCGTGCTGGGCACCGCGGTCGGGCCGACCGATGCCGCGGCCGCCACCAGCATCGCGCGACGGCTCGGCCTCCCGCGTCGGCTGACCACGCTCCTCGAAGGCGAAGCGCTGTTCAACGACGCGACCGCGCTGGTGCTCTACGCCGCCGCGGTGACGGCCGCGACGACCGGCCGATTTTCCGTCGGCCAGACCGCGGCGACCGTTGCCTATGCGGCGATCGTCGGTGCGGCTATCGGAGCGGTCGTCGGTGTGGCGGGGCGTTGGCTCGGCTCCTACGTGGACGACCCACCAATCGAGATCGTCGGATCACTGCTGCTCGCCTACGCCGCATACCTGCCAGCCGAAGCACTGGGCGCCTCCGGCGTACTGGCCGCCGTCACCGCCGGCCTTTACCTCGGCTGGCACAGTTCCGGGCCCGCCTTCTCGGCGCGCATCCGACTCCAGTCCGCCGCGTTCTGGGAGACGTTGGTGTTTCTGGTCAACGCGGCGCTGTTCATCCTCGTCGGGCTGTCGTTCGACATCTTCACCCGGCAAGCCCGGGAATCCCCCGCCCACCTCGCACTGACCGCCGCCGCGGTCGTCGCCACCGTCATCGTGATCCGGCTGGGATGGATGTGGGCGTTCGGCCACGGGCCGGGGTGGCGAGAGCGAGTCGTCCTCGGCTGGTCCGGGATGCGTGGCGCGATCACGCTCGCGGCACTCCTCGCCGTCCCGCAC
>DATAVK010000132.1:0-7840 GCA_036267755.1 Mycobacteriales bacterium | reverse complement strand
CCAACCGGGCAGGACGGTCCGCGGGGGGAAGCGAGGTCATCGGTCGTTCCAGTCCTCGAGGGGGTACCGGACGCAAGGAGGGTACGCCGTACCGTCCACGAATGACGCCACCGCACTGGTCGAGCTGGCGTGAAGCCATGGGCCGGGCGCTGTACGGCGAGGCCGGCTTCTATCTCACCGCAGGTGCGCCCGCGGGCGGCTTCCGCACCGCGGCCCATGCCTCGCCGCTGTGGGCGGCGGCGTTGCTCGAGCTGGCGACCCGCGTCAACGCGGCCCTCGGGTCGCCGGCGGATTTCGCGGTCGTGGACATGGGTGCCGGCGGTGGTGAGCTGTTGGCCGGTATGGCGGCGAGTGCGCCCGATCACTGGTTGCTGGTCGGCGTCGACGTCGCGCCTCGGCCGCCCGAGCTGCCCGACCGGGTGAGCTGGCAGCACGACGTACCGCGTGGTGTCTCCGGTCTGCTCATGGCCATCGAATATCTAGACGTGGTACCGGTCGATGTCGCCGAGCTCACCGAGACCGGGTGCCGTCTGGTCGAGGTAAGCGAGCGCGGTGAGGAACGATTGGGACCCGAGCCGCCTGAGCGGGACCTGGCCTGGCTGCGGCAGTGGTGGCCGCTCGCCGAGGTCGGCGACCGCGCGGAAGTCGGGCACACCCGAGACGCCGCCTGGCGCCAGCTATCCGCGACGGTGACAGCCGGGCTGGCCGTTGCGGTCGACTATGCCGCCGTACCCGCACGCGACGTTGCCGGGACCCTGACGGCGTACCGAGATGGCCGACAGCTCGCAGCGGTGCCGGACGGCTCGTGCGACCTGACCGCGCACGTTCTGCTGGCGTCCCTGGTGGCGGATGGCGACGTGCTCCTCGACCAGCGGCATGCGTTGCAAGCGCTGGGGATCAGCGCGACGCGGCCGCGATACGGCGACGACCCTGCCGGCTACCTCGCGGCCCTGTCGCAGGCCGGCGAGGCGGCCGAGCTGACCGACCCGAACGGGCTCGGCGGCTTCCGCTGGCTGCTTCACCCGGTCGGGATCGTGTCGCCGCTGTCCACCGTGTCAGGGCCTCCGGCCCCTGCGCCCGCGCGGCGCCACTGACAGGTCCTCCGTGACCAACAGGGTCAGCGCGCTCGCCGCGGCCACGGTGACGTCGATCCGCCAGCGCCACGGCCGCTCGTGGCGTTGGACGCCGATGTGGACGGCATGAACCCGGTCGGGCCACAGCTGACGGACGCCGAGCAGGGCCAACGGCTTGTCCAGGTCGAGAGCCAGCGCACCGAGCGCGCCGGCGAGCTCGGCCGCCGGGCGACGCCGCCGCACCATCACCGCCAGTACGCCGGAGAGCGTCAGTCCGTCGATGGCGGCGACGGTGAGGAACTTGCCGCGGAAGTGCGGCGTGCCGGGGAACATCCCCCAGTGCGGCAACGCGTCCAGCGCGATGTGCGAGACGACTCCGAGGGCTGCCGCGTGGCCGGGGCGCTTCACGACCCGCCCGATCAACGCACCGGTGAGGACATGTGTGGTGGCGAGCATCAGGTCAGGCGCTCGCCACGCCGCTGCGGAAGGCCCAGGCGACGGCCGCGGCTCGATCGCCCACCCCGAGCTTGCCGAAGATGTTGTTGACGTGGGTCTTCACTGTCGCCTCGGTGACGAACAATCGCCGCGCGATGTCGCGGTTCGCCAACCCATCCGCCATCAGGGCGAGCACCTCGGTCTCCCGGTCGGTCAGCGGGGTATCCGGCGGCGAGACCTGGCTGGACCCGGGCGCCGGGCCCCCGGTCACCAGCTCTACCAGGCGTTGCTGGACCGCCGGATCGAGCCGGGTGCGGCCGCAGGCGGCGTCCCGGATGGCGCGCTCGATCTCGTCCGAGCTGGCGTCCTTGGTGAGGTAGCCACGGGCACCGGCCCGCAGCGCCGCCATCACGGACTCGTCATCCGCGTAGGTCGTCAGAACCACGACCTGGACGTCGGGAGCCTGCTCGGCGAGGCGGCGGGTGGCCTCGACACCGTCCACTCGGGGCATCCGCAGGTCGAGCAGCGCGACGTCGGGTGACGTTGCCAGCACGGCAGACACCGCCTGCTCGCCGTCCGAGGCGACCCCGACGACCTCGATACCGGCCGCCAGGCCCAGCATCAGGCTGAGCCCTTCGCGCACCAGTGTCTGGTCGTCCGCGATGACCACCCGGATGACCGGCTTACTCACGCGGCAACCTCAGCTCGACGACGAACCCGGTCTCGGCCGCGCCGGCCTCAACCGCCCCGCCGGCCAGCTCCGCCCGCTCGCGCATGCCGCGCAGCCCGTTGCCACCACCCGGCAGTTCCGCGCCGGCACCGCAGCCGTCGCCGTCGTCCGCCACGCGCAACGTCACCCGCCCGTCGTACCACGACAGACAGACGTCGACCTGGCTCGCGGCGGCGTGCTTGGCCACGTTGGTCAACGCCTCCTGGGCGCCGCGGTACAACGCGACCTGCGCGTCGGGAGGCAGCGGGACCGGGTCGCCGCGCTGCTCGAACCGGGAGCGGATCCCGGAGGTTCGTTCGAAATCCTGCACCAGCCCGGCCAGCTGGCCCGGCCCCGGGAGCACGTCGTCGCGCAACGTCCCGACCGCATCGCGCGCCTCGACCAGGCCGGTGTGCGCAAGCCCAACTGCCCGGGCGATGCGCTCGACCACTTCGTCGTCGACCCCACGCGACACCGCAAGAACCCGGGTCGACTCCAGGTGCAGCGACAGACTCGAGAGCGTGTGGGCGAGAACGTCGTGCAGTTCCCGAGCCAACCGCGCGCGCTCCGCGGCCACCGCGTTGCGCTGCTCGGCCTGCCGGCTCTCCTGCAGCTCGCCGACCAGCTCGGCGTTGCGCTCCGACGCGCGCAGCACCCGACCCCAGAACATCGCGGCCACACCGAAGAACGCGGCGCCGGCCCCGTTACCGAGCCCGCCGACGAGGTCGAAGTGACCGACGAACATCGTCGAGAACGTGACGGCGACGACGCCGGCCGCTGCGGGTACGGCACCGTCACGCGGCCCGTAGAAGAACGGCGCCACAAACAGCGCCGCGTAGGAGACGACGTACACCTGCCCGGCGTTCGGGGTCAGGACATTGAGCCCGGCACCCAGTCCGACGACCGCCGTCAGCGCGGCCTGGTCGATCAGATCGCCCTGGTGGCGCGCGACGATCAGGGTCCACAACCCGACCAACGGGACGAGCAGAGCCACAGCCAGCGCGCGGTCCGCGCCGGAAAGCGGCCCGAGATGGGAGAGCGTCTGTAGGGCGACGATGAGCGACACACCGTGCGTCAGGATTCCGCGCAGCGGACCCGACTGGGTCCGACCGACGGTCATGAAGATCCCCCAGGGCGACGCCTCGCAGTCTGGGTCCTCACTCACGGGTACGACGGTAGGCCGAACCTCGGCGCCGCGGATCGGCTCAGGGGTGGAGAACCTGACTCCACCCGCGGTCCACCCCGACTCCACCTCAAACCCGATGCCCCTGCGACCGGAACCTTCTACGGTCGGACCCGACATGACAAACCGGACGGATCGGAAGGCGGATCGATGACCGCGATCGTGGTGGAGGACCTCCGCAAGAGTTACGGAGACGTCCACGCCGTGAAGGGTGTGACGTTCTCCGTCGAGGACGGCGAGTGCGTGGCCATGCTGGGGCCGAACGGAGCCGGCAAGACCACGACGCTCGAGATCCTCGAGGGTTACTTGCAGCGGGACGCCGGCACGGTCAAGGTGCTGGGAAGCGATCCGTGGAAGGGTGATCGTCGCTGGCACGAGCAGGTGGGAATCGTGCTGCAAGGCACGGCGATCGATCCCTATCTCACCGTGAGCGAGTCGCTCGCGCGGACCGCGGACTTCTACCCGAATCCGCGCCAGGTGGGCGAGGTACTCGAGCTGGTCGGGTTGTCCGAGAAGGCCGACGCCAAGGTGAAGCAGCTCTCGGGAGGCCAGAAGCGGCGCCTGGACGTCGCGTTCGGGATCATCGGACGGCCGCACCTGCTGTTCCTCGACGAGCCCACCACTGGCTTCGACCCGTCAGCGCGCCGCGGCGCGTGGGAGCTTGTCGACAACCTCCGGTCGCTGGGTACGACGATCATGCTGACGACCCACTACATGGACGAGGCACAGGCGCTCGCCGACCGCATCGTCATCGTGGGGGCGGGACAAGTCGTCGCCGAGGGCACCCCGGACGACCTCGGTGGTCGCGACACGGCGGCCTTGCACGTGCGGTTCCGGCTCCCCGAGACCGTCGACCCGGCCGCGCTGCCGGTCGTGGTGACCCGCGACAAGCACGGCGCCTACGAACTGAAGACCACTGATGACCTGCGTGTGCTGCACGAGCTGACCGGCTGGGCGCTGCGGCACGGCGTCGTACTCGAGGGACTGGTCGCGTCGCGGCCCAGCCTCGAGGACACCTACTTGTCCCTGGTCGGCGGCGCGACCGCCGAGACCGCTGCCACCCCTGAGCCGTCTGGAGCAACTCGATGAACGACGCCGTACTCGTCGGTCACCAGATCCGATACGAACAGAAGAGCTACTGGCGCAACCCCGCGTCGGCCTTCTTCACGTTCGCGTTCCCGCTGGTGTTCTTCTTCATCCTCACGTCACTAGCCGGCGGCCAGACCGACAAGCAGGATCTGGGCGCTGGCGTGAAGCTGTCGCAGTACTACACGCCGAGCATCCTCGGCTACGCCATCATGAGCGCCTGCCTGCTCGCGGTAGCGATGACGCTGGTCCGCCAGCGCGAGGACGGCATCCTCAAGCGCTACCGCGGTACGCCGGCTCCGGCCTGGTCACTTGTGGGTGGCCTGATCGGGAGCGCGCTCATCGTGGCCGCTCTGCTGTCCACCGTGGTGTTGGTGTTCGCCGAGCTGGTCTACGGCGTCAGCATCCCCGCCAGCCACCTGCCGCCGCTCATCGTCACGATCCTGCTCTCGGCCCTGGTGTTCTGCGCGCTCGGCATCGCCATCTCCTCGGTGATCCCGAACATGGACTCGGGCCCCGCGATCATCAACCTGCCGTTCTTCATCCTGGTCTTCATCTCCGGCACCTACTTCCCGGTGACCGGGAATCTCGCGAAGATCGCGAGCTACTTCCCGTTGCGGCCGTTCATCACCGCGATGTACCACTCGTTCGACCCGTACGCCACAGGAAGCCTCTGGGCCTGGCACGACCTGCGGAGCCTCGCGATCTGGGGCGTCATCGGAGTCGTCGTCGCGGTCCGCCGCTTCCGCTGGCTGCCCAGCACGCCGTAACGCTCACCGCCGGCCCCGATCGGCGACGGTGCGAGGATCGGGGCCGTGACCCGCGAGCTGACCGTCTCGACGGCTGAGCTCGCCAGCTCCGACGTCGTCCTCACGCTCGGGCCGCAGCACCCCGCTACGCACGGGGTGCTGCGGCTCGCGCTGAGCGTCGACGGCGAGCGGATCGTCCACGCCGAGCCCGTCGTCGGCTACATGCACCGTGGCGCGGAGAAGCTGTTCGAGGCCAGGGACTACCGGCAGATCCTCGTCCTCGCCAACCGCCACGACTGGCTGTCGGCGTTCGGCAACGAGCTCGGCGTGGTCCTCGCCGTCGAGCGGATGCTCGGCATGCAGGTCCCGGTACGAGCCGTGTGGGCGCGGATGCTGCTCGCCGAGCTCAACCGGGTGCTGAGTCACCTGATGTTCGTGGGGACCTTCCCCGCCGAGCTGTCCCCGACGTCGCCGGTCGCCGCCGCGTTCCGCGAGCGAGAGACCGTCCAGGCGGTCATGGAAGAGGTCGCGGGCGGCCGTATGCACTACATGTTCAACCAGGTCGGTGGACTCAAGACCGACCTCCCGGCCGGCTGGCTGGGACGGGCGGGCGAGGCGGTCGACGCCGTCCGCATCGGCGTACGGCGGGACATCGGGACGGTGATCGGAGATGACGAGGCGTTCCGGTCCCGCGCCCGGGGGTTGGGCGTGCTCTCCCGCGACCTGGCCGAGGCCTACGGCGTCTCCGGTCCGATCGCCCGGGCCAGCGGTCTCGACCTCGACCTCCGTCGCGACGACCCCTACCTCGCGTACGACGAGCTACCCGCGGATGTGCTCCGCATCGTCACGCGCACCGAAGGTGACTGCTTGGCGCGCTACGAATGCCTGCTCGACCAGATCGACGTCTCACTCGACATCGCGACGGCCTGCATCGAGCGGCTTCATGCGCTGCCCCCGGGACCCATCAACCTCAGGCTGCCGAAGGTCGTCAAGGCACCCGAGGGCGAGACCTACGCCTGGACCGAGAATCCGTTGGGTATCAACGGGTATTACCTGGTGTCCAGGGGTGAACGGACACCATGGCGGCTCAAGCTGCGCTCCGCGTCGTTTAACAACGTGCAGGTGCTCTCACAGCTGCTCACCGACACCCGGGTTCCCGACCTGGCGGCGATCTTGGGCTCGATGTTCTTCGTGGTGGGCGACATCGACAAGTAGCCGATGCCGCCCACCACGAGTTAGCTGCTGAGGCCCTCTTGCTTGAGGAACGCAGTCGCCACAGTCGCGATCGGGTCGCGGTCCACCTCGACGGCCTTGTTGAGCCCGATCAGCACGCTCTGGGAGAGCTTCTGGTCGACGGCGTTGAGAGCGTTGGCGAACGCGCCGGTGGCGTACTGCTTCTGCACGATCGGCACGATGTTGTCCGACGCCTGCAGGTTCTTGTCGTCGGTCAGGATCGTGAGACCGTTCGCCGCCGGTGTGGGGTCGGAGGTGAACACCAGGCCCAGGTCGACCTTGCCGGTCTTGATCGCCTTGATGGTCAGCGGACCACCGGCGTCGAGTGTGGTCAGGCTGGAGAACTTCATTCCGTAGGTCTTCTCCAGGCCCGGCTCGCAGAACGGCCGCGACTTGCACTCAGGCGGCCCGCCGAGCTTCAGCGGGTGGCTCTTGGAGTACGTGCCGAGCTGCGACAGCGTCGTGATGTTGTGCGCCGAGGCGAAGGACTTCGTCACTGCGAACGCGTTCTTGTCCGTCGCCGCGGCGGGGGTGAGCGCCACCAGGGTGCTCGGCAGCTCCGCCCGGAGGTGGGCAATCGTCGTGGTGATGTTGCCGGACGCCTTCGTCGGTGCGTTGGCGCCGTTCTGCTGGTCGTTGATGAAGTCGGTGAGGGTGGCGGCGTACTCGGGCACCGCCGCGAAGTCACCCTTCTTCAGGGCCGGGTAGACGACCTCGCGACTGGCGAGGTCCTTGACCTTGACCGTGTAACCGCACTCCTTGAGCGCCGCCGCGTAGATGTTGGCGAGCGTCTCGGACTCCGAGAAGTTGAACGCTGCGAGCGTCACGTTGCCGCTTCCCGTTGCGCCTCCGCACAGGGCCGGGCCGCTCGCTGCTGATGGCGAGACGGATGACCCCGCGCTGGGGCTCGATCCTGAGCTGGACGAGCCGCAGCCAGCGAGGGCTGCCGCAAGCGCGAGCCCGCTCACACCCAGACTGACAACCTTGGTACGACGCAACCGATGCATGTTCATCCCGCCTTCTGTGTCCCGCTACCGGCCGAGGCAGCGCGTGTCCTGGCGGGAATGTCCCGCTCTGCAAGATCGTGTCATGGGCCTACGACAGTCACAAACCGGGGCACCGGCTCAGGCGGGGACCGATACACGACCGTTATGTCTGCGACCGATGCGACGCCGGGCCGGGCCCTCGCTGCTGGTGTCGCCGTAGCGCCTGCTGAGCACACCCTCCAGCAGGCCGAGCGTTCCGTCGAGCAGCAACGCGGTGACCACCACGATGACGACTCCGCCGTACACCTCGCCGTAGTCCCCCACGCTGTAGCCGTCGACGACGAACTGCCCCAGGCCCCCGCTGCCGATGATCGCGACCAGGGTCG
>DATAVK010000131.1:0-13513 GCA_036267755.1 Mycobacteriales bacterium | reverse complement strand
GGGACGCCGGGCTATCTATCTCCTGAGCATCATCTTCTCCATGGTGGTGTGTTCTCAGCCCCCCGCGTATGCGGAGGAAGTCGCGACCTGCGACGGTGTCAGTTCGGCATCGGTAGTGTCCACTCGCTCCACCACGGGCCGGAAGTCCAGCGTCGTGGCAGATCCGGCCGCGGCACCCAGCGAATAGATGTATTTGCCGTCGTCCAGGCGCATGATCGGCTCAGACTTGTCCTCTGCGATGCGCCGCGCGGCGGCGTTGACCGCGTTCTTCGGGGCCTTGTAACCGCCCTGGAGTCGCGGGGCGATCACGGTCCAGAGATCAGCGATCGTGACCGCCTGATTGGGGCGCTCCTTGATCGCGTTGCGGAAGGCGTCGCCGGCCGTCTCGCCCGTCGTGAACGCCACGATGTCGGGGACCGACTCAACCGAAACGGCGGGCGCACCCACAGCGCCCCTCGTCTGGGTGCCGAGCAGGCCACGTAGGCCCTCAACGACCTGCCGCAGGTGAATCGTTCGTGTCTCGGACTCGGCCAACTCTGACTCGGCGTCACGGAGCATTTCGCGCAGTCGGGCATCGTTCATCCCTTGAGGTTAACAGCATCGGGACGGGACGGCGGGATTGGCGGCCTGCGCGTCCCGAATCTGTTCGTGTACGCCGGGACGGCTGTCTAAATCGAATGCTATGGGTTTGTCAAGTCACACATCACCATCAAACGACGACTAAGCGCAGGCTGACGGCATGCCCGCGACGTTGGTCGGCTCCCGCCTCGTCGAGGCGATGCGCGCTCTCACGATCGCGATGCTCGGTCTGGCCGCGGCCGCGCTCACCTGGCGGCTGCGTCCCGGGACGAGCGGTGAGGATCCGGTAGGCGAGATCGTCCTGGGTTGTGCCTGGCTGGCCTGGCTGCTCGCGGGCTGGCTAGCGCTGGCCGTCGCCGGGTGCGCAATGACACACCTGCGCGGCGATCGACGTACCAGATACCCCCGGTGGATCCCTCCGCGGCTCGGCAGGCTGGTGGACCTGGTCATCTCGGCAGGGCTGGTCGGCGTCCTGCTGGGCGGCACCGTCGGCCCCGCGTCGGCGACGACGATGGCCACCTTGGTGAACTCCGCCGCCCACTCGGCACCCGGGAGCCCGTTGCAGTGGCCCGGGCTGCCGGTGGCGGGCAGCGACGGCCAGCGCGACACGCACCCGCACGCGGCGGTCCCCCGCACCCGCCGGCACGCTCAGGCCCCGGTTCGGCTCGTCACCACGGCGCCGCACCGGGCGGTGGGCGACGACGACCTCGTGACGGTACGACGCGGGGACTCGCTGTGGTCGCTCGTCGCCGCCCGGCTCGGCCCGAGGGCCACGGACGCGCGGATCGCCACTGAGTGGCCCCGCTGGTACGCGGCTAACCGTCAGGTCATCGGACCGGATCCCTCGGTGATTCACCCCGGCCAGCAGCTTCGGCCACCACCCCCTCGCCCACCTGGGAGCAGCCGATGACCGTTCCAGCCCTCACCCGGCCGACCGACCGACTGCGGCTCCGTCCGGTCCCCCGGATCGACGGGCCTTACGACGATGAGCTGCCGGAGCCGGCCGCCACGGTGCGGGGCAGCCTGGCCCTCGCCTTTCCGGCCCCGAGCCGACCCGGCGTTCCGCTGCGGCTGGTGCCGCCTGCGGACGGGCAGAGCGCTGAGGCGGACGCCGCCGGGCCCACCCGACGGGACGCGCTACCGGACCCTCGGCCCTGGACCGGGCGGCTGGCGCAAGCCGTCGCCGAGGTGCTGGCGGGCGCAAGGCCGGCCGCGCAACTGTCCCGGGTGGCAACCCTGGACGTCCTCCGGCTGCTGGAGCGCAGCTCCGGACGCCTCGGTGCCCGCCGCGATGCCCCCACCAGACGCCCGGTGGTGAGCTCGGTGCACGTCACCGAACCCACCGATGGGGTGGCCGAGGTATGCGCTGTCGTCGACACCGGACCGCGTCGGCGGGCCCTGGCGATGCGGCTCGAAGGCGCCGATGGGCGCTGGCGATGCACCGCGTTGCAAGTCGGCTGACCGGAAGCCAATCCCGGGCTGGTCTCAGCCGTGCGGGTCGATCAACGGTTCTGCGGTGCCCCGTGACAGCGCTTGAACTTCCGCCCTGATCCGCACGGGCACGGCGCGTTGCGCGCGACGTCGTCGAACGATGCGGCGTGTCCGGCCTGCGGGTTGGCTTCTGCGTGATGATCCACGCTGGCCTCCCCGTCCACGGTGGGCGCGGAGTACTGCAGGTTGGCAGGTCGCGTCGGCTGCGCGAACGCCTTGCCGAGCACATCGGCCACCTTGTCGTGGTCGCTGAGCTCCTGCGAAGCGGCGGCCGGTTGGGCCGCTGCCAGCCCGTTGCCGGCGAACACCGGCTCGGTCTCGTCTTCCGGCTCCGGCTCTTCGTCACCCTCAGCGTGGATGTCCACATCGGCGTAGAACAGGAAGCCGACTGACTCCTCCTTGATGGCCTCCATCATCGCGCCGAACATGTCGAAGGCCTCGCGCTGGTACTCCACCAGCGGGTCGCGCTGCCCGTAGCCGCGCAGCCCGATGCCTTCCTGCAGATAGTCCATCTCGTAGAGGTGCTCGCGCCACTTGCGGTCCAGCACCGAGAGCAGGACGCGCCGTTCCAGTTCTCGCATCACCGGCTCGCCCGGCACGACCTCGCCGTCTTCATCGACCGTCTCGGGGCCGGCGCCCAGCGACTCCTCGCGGTGGTCGTAGGCATCCTGGGCGTCCGCAACGAGCTCGTCGGCGAGGAACTCCGCGGACAGCCCGCCGCCCGAGCGTTCCCTGAGCTCCTCGATGGTGACGCTGACCGGGTAGAGCTGCTTGAGGTTGTTCCACAGCCCCTCGAGGTCCCACTCCTCCTCGTAGCCCTCGGCCGTGGCGCCCTGGACGTAGCCCTCGACGGTGTCGTCGACCATGTTGCGGACCTGCTCGTGCAGGTCCTCACCCATCAACACCCGTCGCCGCTCGTCGTAGATGACGGTGCGCTGCTTGTTGAGGACCTCGTCGTACTTGAGGACGTTCTTGCGGATCTCGAAGTTCTGCTGCTCGATCTGGGTCTGCGCCGAGCGGATCGACCGCGACACCATCTTGGACTCGATGGGGGTGTCCTCGGGCAGGCTCAGCCGGTCCATGATCGACTCGACCATGTGGGCGTTGAACAGCTGCATCAGGTCGTCGCCCAGCGAGAGGTAGAACCGGGACTCGCCCGGGTCGCCCTGCCGGCCGGACCGGCCGCGCAGCTGGTTGTCGATCCGACGCGAGTCGTGCCGCTCCGTGCCGAGAACGTAGAGCCCGCCAAGGCCCACGACCTCTTCGTGCTCGGCCGCCACTGAGGACTTCGCCTTCTCGAAGGCATCCTGCCACGCCGCCTCGAAGTCCTCCGGCGTCTCCGTCGGCGTGAGTCCGCGCGCCGCAAGCTCAGCCACGGCCAGCACCTCGGGGTTCCCGCCGAGCATGATGTCGGTGCCGCGACCGGCCATGTTGGTCGCGACCGTGATCGCGCCCCGCCGGCCCGCCTGGGCGATGATCGCGGCTTCCTTCTCGTGGAACTTGGCGTTCAGAACCTCGTGCGGCACGCCGCGGCGCAGCAGCAGCCCGGACAGGTGCTCGCTCTTCTCGACGCTGGTGGTGCCAACCAGGACCGGCTGGCCCTTCTCGTGGCGCTCGAGCAGGTCTTCGACGACCGCGGACCACTTCGAGTCCTCGGTCTTGTAGACGACGTCGGGCTCGTCTTCGCGGATCATCGGCCGGTTGGTCTGGATCGGGACCACGCCGAGCTTGTAGACCTGGTCGAACTCGGCCGCCTCCGTGGCCGCCGTACCGGTCATTCCGCCAAGCTTCTCGTAGAGCCGGAAGTAGTTCTGCAGCGTGATCGTCGCGAGGGTCTGGTTCTCCTGCTTGATCTCCACGCCTTCTTTGGCCTCGATCGCCTGGTGCATGCCCTCGTTGTAGCGGCGTCCAGGCAGCATCCGGCCGGTGAACTCGTCGACGATGAGGACCTCGCCGTTCATCACGACGTAGTCCTTGTCGAGCTTGAACAGCTCCTTGGCCTTCAGGGCGTTGTTCAGGTAGCCGACGAGCGGGGTGTTGACCGCCTCGTAGAGGTTGTCGATGCCGAGGTAGTCCTCGACCTTCTCGACCGCGGACTCGTTGACACTCAACGTCCGCTTGCCCTCGTCGGCCTCGTAGTCGACGTCGCGGACCAGCTGTCGCGCCAGCCGGGCGAACTCGACGTACCACTTCTGGCTGTGCTCGGCCGGACCGCTGATGATCAGCGGGGTGCGCGCCTCGTCGATGAGGATCGAATCGACCTCGTCGACGACCGCGTAGAAGTGGCCGCGCTGCACCAGCTCGTCGGCGCTCCACGCCATGTTGTCGCGCAGGTAGTCGAACCCAAACTCGTTGTTGGTGCCATAGGTGATGTCGCAGCCGTACATGGCGCGGCGCTCGACCGGCGGCTGGTTGGACAGGATGACGCCGACGGTGAGACCGAGGAAGCGGTGCACCCGGCCCATCCACTCGGCGTCCCGCTTGGCGAGGTAGTCGTTGGTCGTGACGACGTGGACGCCGTTGCCGGCCAGCGCATTGAGGTACGCCGCAAGGACACCGGTCAGGGTCTTGCCTTCACCCGTACGCATCTCGGCGATGTTGCCGAGGTGCAAGGCCGCACCGCCCATGATCTGGACGTCGAAGTGTCGCTGGCCGAGGGTGCGCTTGGACGCCTCGCGGACAACGGCGAAGGCCTCGACCATCAGGTCGTCAAGAGACTCGCCTTCCGTATAGCGCTGCTTGAACTCGTCGGTCTGGGCGCGCAGCTCGTCGTCGGTCAGCTCGACGTAGTGCTCCTCCAGATCGTTGACCTGGGTAGCGATCGCATCAAGCTTGCGGAGGATGCGACCTTCGCCGGCTCGCATGATCCGGTCGAACACGGCCACGGTTCGGATCTCCTGACGTCGACGACAGCAGCGACGCCTGACAGCGCCTTCCCTGCCATGGTAAGCGTGGCGGGCGGCTCAGCCCCACCAGAACGACGCGGCGATGACGACATAGAGGCCGACGAGGGCGGAGCCCTCGAGCCAGTCCGACTCCCCGTCGACGATGACGAAGCTCACCACGATCACCGCCGCGACGAGCGTGGTGACCAGCAGCGGCGGGAACACCAGCAGGAAGGACGTGCCGCCGATCACGAGCGAAAGCAGAACGAGCACCGGGGCGAGGACCAGCGCGATCTGCAGCGGACTGTTGAGAACCACCGACAAGGCGTAATCGGCGCGGCCCTTCGCGGCGAGCTGGATGCCGACCACGTTCTCGACGGCATTGCCGGCCAGCGCCACGATGACCAGGCCCGCGAAGGTCTGGCTGATGTGCAGGGTGTGGATGGCGGGTGTCAGCGCATCGACGAACCAGTCCGAGGCGAACGCCGAGAGCAGGCTGGCGACGGCCAGGCTGACGATGGCGGTTGGAAGCGGCCATAGCTGCTCGTGGCTGGTGTCTTCGGCAGCGATTTCCTCATCGGTGCGGGACAGCGACGCTGGGATGGACACGATGAACACCGCGAGCAGTACGACGGCCGCGATGATCGACAGGGACTGCTCGTGCTGCGCGGCGGGGGTATGTACGTACGACGCGAGGCTGGGCACCAGCATGCCCGCGACCGCCAGCAACATCAGCGAAATCGTGGTGCGGGCCCGGTTACCGCTGAACCGCTGCGTGCCGAAGCGCAGCCCCCCGACGATGAACGCCAGCCCGAGCACCAGCAGGAGGTTGCTGAGGATCGACCCGATGACGGCGGCCTCGACGACCCGGACCAGGCCCTCCCGCAGCGCGAAGATCCCGACGAACAGCTCGGGGAGGTTGCCGAGGGCGGCGTGGATTACGCCGGTCGCACCGGCGCCGAGCCGGTCGCCGAGCTGATCCACGCTGCGACCGACCAGGGCCGCGAGCAGGGCCAGGGCGAGTCCGGAGACGATGAACGACAGGGTCTCGTTCAACGCCGCGTAGTGCACGACGGCCGAACCGATCGTGAGGACGGCGCAGACGCCGAACAGCACTCGGTCTCCGCGGCTCAGGCCCGCGGAGACGACGGATTGGTTCACGTGATCTCGAGCAGCTTTTCCCTCACGGCGTAGACCACTGCTTCCATCCGCGAATGCAGCTGCAGCTTCTCGAGGATGTTCCGGATGTGGTTTTTCACGGTGTTCTCGCTGATGAACAGCTGCTTGGCGATGTCACGGTTGTTCATGCCTTTGGCAACCAGCCGCAACACCTCCATCTCGCGATCGGTCAGCCGCGGCGCCGGTACCTGCTGGCGCTCGTCGCCCCGTTTGATCATCGATGCGAACTCGGTGAGCAGCTTGGACGCCATCGACGGCGAGATGAGCGATTGGCCCCCGTGAACGGCGCGGATCGCCGAGGCCACCTCCTCGATGGAGATCTCCTTGAGCAGGTAGCCCATGGCGCCGGCCTTGATCGCGTCGTAGAGGTCGGCCTCCTCGTCGCTGATCGTCAGCATGATGATCTTGCTGCTGGGTACGGCGTCCTTGATCGCGGTGCAGGCATCGATCCCACCGCGGCGCGGCATCCGCACGTCCATCAGGACGATGTCGGGCGTCGTCTCGGTGGCCTTGGCTACCGCGTCGGTGCCGTCCTCGGCCTCACCCACGACCTCGATGTCGGGCTCCTGCTCGAGCACCATCTCGAGACCGCGACGGAACAGCGCATGGTCGTCGACGACCAGGACCCGGATCGGGTCACCCGTCCCCGGCGGCATCGGCATGAGCGGCCCTCCGGCCGGAATCTCGGTCACGGGCACTCCCCCTCACGATGCGATCGGGTCGACTGTGGGCAGCGGCGGCTCCGGCTGACCATGATGGCACGCAGCGGCCGAACTAGACGTGCACGCCTGCAACCATGATCAAGACAGTCGTGAACCATCCGTTCGCAGCCGAAGCACGCCGTAGTCGTAGCCGCGACGGCGATAGACCACGCTCGGCGTCCCGTCACCCTCCTCCACGAACAGGTAGAAGTCGTGTCCGACGAGCTCCATGTCGAACAGCGCCTGCTCCAGCGTCATCGGGACGGCGTGGTGCTCCTTCTCGCGAACGACGTACGGGGCCGCATCGGATGCCTCGACCTCATCGAGGTCGCCGTCACCGTCGGGCGTGGTCTCGCCGGCCCTGACCGGCACCTCGCTGGTGGCCGCGGCCAACGAGACCGGGGTGCGGGCGCCGTGATGCACCCGGCGTCGATCGGCGGCCCGGCGGAGCCGCATCTCGAGCTTGGCGATCGCGAGATCGAAGGCCGCGAGCTCATCGGCGGCCGCGGCTTCGGCCCGGACGACGTGACCCCGAGGCCGACAGGTGAGCTCGACCCGCATCCGGCGTTCCGCCTGGCGCGGGTTGCGCTCGCCACACACCTCAACGTCGACGCGCTCGAGCCCGGCTTCGAGCCGGGTCATCTTGCCGAGCTTCTCCTGGGCGATGGACCGGAACGAGTCACTGACCTGAGCATGTCGGGCCTTGATGACGACATCCACGATCGAGCCTCCTCATGGCGGCACCGCTAATGCGCCGACGGTAGTCCGCTCTGCAACCCGCGTCTCCAGCGAGGACCCCCGCCGCGCAGTGGCGGCCACGGTGGCCGCGCCACACACCGTCGCGCCGGCAGGGCGCAGCGCCCGAGCGGCCTCGACCACGGTGGCCCCCGTGGTGATCAGGTCATCGACCACGACCACGGCACTGTCGAGCAGCAACCGGCTGCCCGCCGGCCGGACGGCGAGCGCGCCCAGGAGGTTGGCGGCACGCTCCGCGGAACCGAGGCCAGCCGAGTCGCGTACCGCGCGGACATGGCGGAGAACCGGTGCGACCCGGACCGTCCGGCCGCGCCGGCGAACCGCCGTGGCGGCCCTGCGGGCGAGCCCGAGGACGACATCGTCACCCCGGGTCCGAATCGCAGCGGCTGTCGACGGGACGGGGACCAGCACGAGGGGCCGGCTCAGCGGGATGTCGGCGACTGCCAGCCCGACCGCGGTCGCCAATCCGGCCGCCAGCACCGGCAGTAGCCCGACTGCGCCGCGCTCCTTGGCCGCCAGCAGCAGCTCCCGCACCACACCGTCGTACGCCGCGACGGCGAAGCAGGGCGGCAAGCCGGCCGGTTCCGGCGACGGCCGGACGGCGTGGGCAGGTCGTTGAAGGGCCGCGACGCACTCCGGGCAGGCCGCCGGGCCGATCCGACCGCAGCCGGCGCAGGCAACCGGCAGGAGCAGGTTGAGCAGGCTCATCCGATCAGGTTGCGCTCGATCGACCGTCGGATTCCTGGGAACACCGGCCCTGTGGACGGCCGGTCAGCCGGCGTACGACGGGTCGATGCCAGTGGACAACGACCGCCACCCGGCTCCGCCGAGTCGGTACAGCCGCCCGCTGGCCACGGCGTAGGTGGGGCGTCCGGGCGCCGCGGCGACCTGGACCGGCTGGCCAGGGAACGGAGTCACGGACAGGTCGTGAGGGTTGTAGCCGGAGGTGTCCGTGCTGATGACCGTCCGGCTTCGGGAGCCCACGGACGTCGTGGTGACCAGCTCGTTGGCGCCGTTCCATGCCAGGCCCTCGGGGTCCGACCCCGCCGGGAGCACGGGCCGGACACCCACGATGCCGGGTCGGCCCCGAACGTGACCCAGCAGGCCAATCACCACGTTGCCGGCGTCCGGCTGCCCCACGATCATGGCGACGCGGGCGCCGTCGGGCGACAACGCCAACGCGCTGACGCCGCGTTCGAGCAACGACGTGGGGGCGGCGAGGACCATCGCCTTGCCGTGCGCCGGGAACTCGATCAGCTGTGAGCCCAGGACGGAGCGATCGGCAACCATGAGATCGCCGGCCCGGTCGAACGACGGAGCGGTGATGGCACGCGCCGTCACCTGGACGTGCAGCCGGCCGGACGTCGAGCCCGTCAGCAGCTGAAGGTCCGCTCCGCGATGGGTTAGCGCGGCCACCGAGTCGCCCGAGCTGTCGAGGACCGGCGCCGCGAGTCCGGTTCGGCCAGTGAGCGACGCCGGCACGGTTCCCCCGAGGCCGCGGACCCGGCCTCGCCGTACGTAGAGCAGACCGGGCAGCGTGATGGGCTGGTCCGGGTCGTAGCTCGCCCAGGTCCGCGTGGTCTGCAGCCGGGGGAACCCCGGCGCGACGAGCGCATCACCGTCGACGAGGAGCTGCACCGACGCCACGTCAGGCACCGAGTCCAACGTCCACACGATCTGGGCGGCCAGTCGGTGCAGCGTCTGGGTGGAGATCGGATGCAGCAGCACCGAGAGATTGACCTCGGCGACCCCGTCGGCCGACACCGGCACGTTGCCGAGCAGCCGGGTGCCGGTCGGCACCGCCGTCATCACCGCCCCCGACAGCGGCGCCGGAGGGCCGGCTAGCAGCGCCTGGATCAACGTCGTCGCGGCGCCGGGCTGGTCCGGCGAGACCAGGATCGGGTCCGGGACCAGGCTGTCCCCGGTCGAGTTGAGGTAGTAGACGGTCTCCAGCTCAAGCGACCGTTGTGCATCGGCGGTGGCGAGCAGGACACCGGGGGGAAGCCTGGAGATCCGCCACTGGCCGGCCTGCTTCACCATCGTGAACCGCCGTGACAGGGTCCGGGGCGTCGAGACGAAGTCGCCGCGGGTGGAGATCGTGCCGACCTCGTCCGCGCGCATCTGAACCTGGTTCGTGCCTACTCGAGTGAGGACGAGGCCGGCCTGGTTGTACGTCGTGATCCCGACCGAGGTGTTCCACGTCGCCCCGCTCGCGAGAAATGCCCGGGCTGCGCTGTAGTTGCCCTCCGGATCGACCGCGGCGCGCAGGAACCCCCCGACCAGGGCGCGTTGCGTCATGCCGGGCTGCGGCGGCGCCGGCAGCACCCGGATCCCCTCCAGCGAGGAGTCGCCGCCCGCTGGGACGGCGCGACCGACGTGAATCGAACCTGACGTTGGCACTCCCGCACACCCAGCGAGCAGGCCGGCCGCGAGCAGACCCGTCGCTGCAGCCCGGACCGAGGTAGGGCGAGTCCGCTTAGCCACGGTGACCTACCGGCGGGACGTCGGCCGTCTCCTCCTCCGGGTTGAGTGGCAGCGGGGAGTCGGCGATGACCCCACCGGTCCGCCAAGGCAGCGTCAGCCGGAACACCGAGCCGCGACCCGGGTCACCCCATGCCTGCAGCCAGCCACCATGGAGCCGGGTGTCCTCGAGCGCGATCGACAGGCCGAGGCCGGTGCCCCCCGTCGTACGGGTGCGAGCGGGGTCGGCGCGCCAGAACCGACCGAAGACGAGTGAGGCCTCACCCGGCTTCAGCCCGATGCCGTGGTCGCGGACCGTCACGGCGACGGCGGTGCTGCCGGTCGCGAGCTGGATGTCGACCGGACCACCCTCCGCGTGCTCGATCGCGTTCTCGACCAGGTTGCGTAATACCCGGTCGATCCGCCGAGCGTCCACGTCGACGATGACCGCCGCCGGCGGGAGATCGGCCGTGAGCTCCGACCCGCGGCGGACCGCCAACGGGACGGCGTTCGCGATCATCGTTGCCACCAGCGCACGGAGGTCGGTGGGCTCCGCCTCCAGGACGGCGGCACCCGCGTCGTGCCGGCTGATCTCGAGCAGGTCGGCGAGCAACAGCTCGAAGCGGTCGAGCTGTTGCTGCAGCAGCTCCGTCGATCGGGCCAGCTCGGGCGGCAGGTCGGACATCGCGTCGTGCAGCAGGTCGGCCGCCATCCGGATCGTCGTGATCGGGGTCCGCAGCTCATGGGACACGTCGGCGACGAACCGGCGCTGCACCCGGGAGAGCTCGCGCAGCTGGGAGATCTGCCGCTGCACGGTGTCGGCCATCCGGTTGAACGAGGCGGCCAGGGTCGCCAGGTCGTCCTCACCGCGGACGTTCATCCGTTCCTTGAGGCGGCCCGCCGCCAGCCGTTCCGCGGTTGCCGCCGCCTGCCGGACCGGCCGGACCACCTGCCGCGTGACCAGCGCGGCGATGCCGGCGAGCAGGAGCACGAGGCCGGCTCCGGCGAAGATCATGGTGCGCTCCACCAGCGCGATCGTCTGCGCCTCGCGGGTGAGGGGGAACAGGTAGAAGATCTGGTACTGCAGGTTGGCGGCGTTCACCGGGGCGCCGACGACCAGCCCGGGCGCGCTGGTTCCGTCGTTGCGCTGGATCTCGGTGTAGGTCCACGCGACGCTCGCGGTGCGACTCACGGCCCGCTGCAGCGCCTTCGGGATGCTCGACGTCACACCGTCGGGCGTGTAGGAACGCAGCCCCGAGGTCGAGAGCATCACCACGTCGTACGCGTCGTCGGTGCTGTCGTTGTTGCGATCCTGCAGCTCGTTGGCGACCTCCTGGGCGGTCGTCTCCACCGAGCCCGGGTCAGAGTGCGGCAGGGCGGCGAACTGGCTCTGGGCCCGCTCGAGCCCGATCCCTAGCTGGCTGACCGCGGAGCGGTTCGCGGCCTCGAGCAGGCCGGTCTGCACCTGGTGCAGGATCGTGACGCCGATGAGCAGGGCAACCACCGTCGACAGCAGCAGGGTGGTCGTCACCATCCGCAGCTGCAGCGACCGCCGCCAGCGATGTCGAGCGCCCCGGACGAGCGCCAGCGGCAGCGACGTCACGGCCCGCTCACGACGTGCCGGCCTTGTACCCCACCCCGCGCACCGTCACCACGATGTCGGGGTGCTCAGGGTCCCGCTCCACCTTGGCCCGGAGCCGCTGGACGTGAACGTTGACGAGCCTGGTGTCGGCGGCGTGCCGATACCCCCAGACCTGCTCGAGCAGCTGGTCCCGGGTGAAGACATGCCTCGGCTTGCGGGCCAGCGCCGTCAGCAGGTCGAACTCCAACGGGGTCAGCGAGATCGGCCGTCCTTCGCGCAGCACCTCGTGCCCGGCCACGTCGATGGTGATGTCACCGATCGTGAGCTCCTCCGTCACGTCCTCGTCCAGCCGACGCAGTCGGGCCCGCATCCGGGCGACCAGCTCTTTGGGCTTGAACGGCTTGATGATGTAGTCGTCGGCTCCTGACTCCAGCCCGAGTACGACGTCGACGGTGTCGGTGCGGGCGGTGAGCATGACGATCGGCGTCCCGCTCTCCGCCCGGATCGCCCGGCAGATGTCGATGCCGTCGACGCCGGGAAGCATCAGGTCGAGCAGGACCAGGTCCGGCATGATCGCCCGGAACTGCCCGATCGCCTGGTCGCCACGACTGACGAACGACGGCTCGAACCCCTCGTTGCGCAATACGATCCCGAGCATTTCCGCCAGGGACGGGTCATCGTCGACCACGAGCACGCGTGCCTTCACCCGTCCATCCTGGCACCGCTCTGCGACCATGGCGGTCCGTTGGCGACACCGGGGGTACAACGTGATCGACCAAGGAGGACCGTGACCACCGGTTGGACCACACCTGGGGGGCCCGCTCCGGACGATCACGATCCGGCTGTCCCCGACCACTATCCGGCGGCCCCCGACCACTATCCGGCGGCCCCCGACCCCACGCCCGGCTGGACGAACGCTCCCCCGCGGCCCGCCTGGGGGGACTTCTCGGCACCAGCCGGCCCGCCCCGACCCGGCATCGTGCCGCTCCGACCGTTGACCGTCGGTGAGCTGCTGGACGGAGCATTCACGACGATCCGCCGCTACCCGGCAGCCACGTTGGGGATGGCCGCGTCGGTCATGCTCCTGGTCACCGGAGTCCAGGTCGTCGCGTCGTACCTGCTGCTCAACGGCGTGACGAACGTCAGCGCGAGCGGGACGGTGTCCGGCGACTTCTTCGCCCGCAGTTCGACCGTCGACCTCGTGGTCCAGCTCGTGACGCTCCTGCTCGGCACCATCCTCACCGGCACGATCACTGCCGTGATCGGGCAGGCGGTGCTCGGACGCCCGATGGGCGCGCGCCAGGCGTGGCAGGCGGTGAAGCCCCGTCTGCTCACGCTGCTCGGCGTCGCGCTGACGCTGTTCCTCGCGAGCCTGCTGATCCTCGTGGTGGGCGTCGGGCCGGGGTTGCTCATCGCCGCCGCGGGCGCGGACGGCGCGGGCATTGCGGTGTCCGTGATCGGTGGCCTGGTCGCGATCGTCGGTTTGATCTGGGTAGTCGTCACGTTCACGCTGGCGAGCCCGGCCGCGATGCTCGAGAAGCAAGGCGTCCGGAACTCCTTCCGGCGCTCCCGCCGGCTGGTCGAGGGCAGCTGGTGGCGGGTCTTCGGGATCATCCTGCTGGCGGGGATCCTGTCGGCGATCGTCGACGGCATCCTCGTCGTCCCGTTTACGCTGCTGGCCTACGGCACCACCGGCTTCGGGGGCACCGGCTACACCGTGCACCTGTCCTCGCTGCTGCTTGTCGGCATCGGCAACTTCCTGGCCGGCACCATCGTGCGTCCGTTCGCGGCCGGGATCGGCGCACTGCTCTACATCGACCGGCGGATGCGCTCCGAGGCCCTCGACCTGACGCTGCAACAGGCCGCGGCGAACGGCGGCC
>DATAVK010000130.1:0-1523 GCA_036267755.1 Mycobacteriales bacterium | reverse complement strand
AGCATCGGGGATTATGCGTCCCTACCACGTAGCGATCGTCGGCTCAGGTCCATCCGGATTCTTCGCCGCCGCCTCGTTGCTCAAAGCCGCCGACTCCGACGACCAACTCGACGTCGCCGTCGACATGCTCGAGATGCTCCCAACGCCGTGGGGCTTGGTGCGCTCCGGGGTCGCACCCGACCACCCGAAGATCAAGTCGATCAGCAAGCAATTCGAGAAGATCGCCGAGGACGAGCGCTTCCGGTTCTTCGGCAACGTCGTGGTGGGCGAGCACATCACCGCGACCGAACTGGCCGAGCAGTACCACGCGGTCGTCTACGCGATTGGCGCGCAAGCGGATCGGCCGTTGAACATCCCCGGTGAAGAGCTGACCGGCAGCGTCGCCGCGGTCGATTTCGTCGGCTGGTACAACGCCCACCCGCACTTCGAGGAGGTATCGCCCGACCTGTCCGGCGCCCGGGCCGTCGTCGTCGGCAACGGAAACGTCGCGCTCGACGTGGCGCGCATTCTGGTCACCGAGCCGGACGAGCTCGCCCGCACCGACATCGCCGACCATGCGCTCGAGTCACTGCGGCCCCGTGGCGTCGAGGAAGTGATCGTGATCGGTCGCCGTGGTCCGCTGCAGACCGCGTTCACCACGCTGGAACTGCGTGAACTTGCCGACCTGGAGAACGTCGACGTGATCGTCGACCCCGCGGACTTCGAGAACGTCAGCGAGGAAGACGCGGCGGCGGTGGGCAAGGTCTGCAAGCAGAACATCAAGGTGTTGAAGGGCTACGTCGGCCGCGAGCCCCGCCCGGGGCACCGCCGGATCGTGTTCCGCTTCCAGACCTCACCTATCGAGATCGCCGGCGAGGAGCGGGTCGAGAAGATCGTGTTCGGCCACAACGAGCTGGTCACCGACGACAGCGGCCGGGTGACGGCCAAGGACACCGGTGAGCGCGAGGAGGTCCCCGTGCAATTGGTGGTCCGCTCAGTCGGCTACCGCGGGGTCCCCACGCCCGGCCTGCCGTTCGACGAGAAGAGCGGGACCATTCCCCACCGCGACGGCCGGATCGAGGGCAGCCGCAACGAGTACGTCGTCGGCTGGATCAAGCGCGGTCCGTCAGGGGTGATCGGCACGAACAAGAAGGACTCGCAGGACACTATCGACTCCCTGATCGCCGACCTCACCGGCGCCGGCGAGGCCGAGTTGGCCGACTTCGGCGCCGACCACGCCGACAAACTCACCGACTGGCTGGCCTCCCGCCAGCCCAAGTTGGTCACCGATGCGCACTGGAAGCTGATCGACGAGCATGAACGCTCATCCGGCGAGCCGCACGGCAGGCCGCGTGTCAAGCTGGCGAACGTGGCCAAGCTGCTGCATATCGGTCACGGTTGACGGGCCTCAGTCGGTCGGTAGGTCGGGCGGCGCGAACATCCACTTGTCGGGATTGCGCTGCGAATACACCACCGGCTTCAACTCCCCCACCGCCGGCCAATGCTCGACGTCGGCGGTCATCCGCAGATAGACGGTGTAGTCG
>DATAVK010000129.1:0-4137 GCA_036267755.1 Mycobacteriales bacterium | reverse complement strand
CTTCGACGGCACCGCACAGGGCCTCAGCAGCACCACCAACGACGTCGTGTGGGGGTACAAGATCCATGCCGGCGCCGGCTTCGGGCAGGTTCTGGCTGGCGGGAACATCAACGGCCACGGGCCCGCCGACATCGTCACGGCCGGCGCCGGCGCGGTGTCCCATCACAAGGCACAGAGCCGGATCGTGCTGCTCACCGGTGGCAAGGGCGGCCTGAGCGAAGCCCGAAGCTCGCACGTGGATCTCGGCCAGCTGCCGCACGGGCTGCAGGACCTCAGGGAGTTCGGCGAGTCAGTCGTCGTCGCTGATGTCACCGGCGACGGGCGGGCCGACGTGATCGTCGGCGCCCCCGGGTCACGGAATGAGTCGGGTGTCGTCGTCGTTCTGCCGGGCGGAGCAGGTGGGCTGCAGCCGAAGCGCGCCGAGGCGATCACCCAGGCCTCACCCGGCATCCCCGGCGCCGTCACCAAGCGGAACATGTTCGGAACGTCCCTCGCCGTACTGGTGCTCGGACACGGCAAGCGCCCCGCCATAGCCATCGGCACCCCCGGCGCCGACTTCGGCAAGGCCCATCGAGGAGCGACCTTCGTCCTGCACGGCGATTCGCACGGACTGAGCTCCCACCCAGTCCGGGTGATCAAAGGACTCCACGAGCACGACCGGCTCGGCGAACTAGTCCGCTGACCCGCCTTCCGCGAGTTGGGTGCGATAAGGGCCGGGAGGCTGGCCCCCGGCGGCTAGCCGGCGGGTGGCGCGGCGGCACCCTGGTGCCAGGGAACCTCCTCGTCGCTGCTCAGCGCGCTGATCACCGAGCAGGCGACATGGATGAGCACGATGATGAGCAACAGGTAGCCGCCCCACTTCACGCCTTCGGTGACCTTCACGCCGAACACCGACTCGCTCTTGTGGTCGAGCGTGAACAGTCGGATGACGTAGAGCAACCCACCCAGGGCTGAGAGCCCCGCTGCGATCCACCGCAGCCCGATCGGAAGCTGCGGCGCCGCGGTCGGCGCGAAAATCGCGACCGCGGAAACCGCTGTCGCCAGCAGGATGAGCAGCAGCGCGATGGTCGAGTAACTGTGCCAAGCGGTCACGCTCTCGCTGACGCCTCCGATGTGCTGCCCGGCGACGGTCGCGCCTGACGAGGAGGCCCCGTAGTACGGGAAGAACGAGACGATGAACGCGAGGACGCCGGCGATGAGGATGCCGAGGTCGAACGGCGGCAGGCTGCGCAGGTCAGGCAGCGACGAGCCGCCGCTGTGCGAAGTCGTGGGCGTCGGCGCCGGTGGCGGCGTGGGTGCGTCGGAATAAGGCTGAGTCATGAAGTTTCCCCCCAGATTGTCGTCAGATGACGGGCGATATCTTGGCGTTGTTGTCGATCATTGACAAGGACTAACGGGTGCAACGTCGGGTCATGGTCCGATCGCTACCCCCAGGTGGTTGTGGGCGGTTTGGGGCGCAATGACCGTCATGTGATGCAGATTCACGCCGGTCGCGGTGCCGCGGAACACGAGCACGAGTCCGGTCTGGGTGTCCGTGCCGCCGATGTTGGCCCGCGGTACGCCGATCGCCAACGAGTCTCGTGACGAAGAAGTGACAAGGACCGCCACTGACTGTCCGAATCCAGCGGATGCCCGCGGGTTCCTTCCCGGGTTGCCGACGGAGGCCTCGGTCAGCCGCTTCGCGCCCTTGTCCGTGACACCGCTCGCCGAGCCACGCAGTACGTAGACCGCGCCTTCGTGCCGCTTCGGCGCCGACGTGGTGGGCGCACCGACGATCACATCCGCCTTGCCGTCACCAGTGACGTCACCGACGGCGAGCGAGCCGCCGAATGCGGCCTGCCGCCGCGACGTACCCGGCAGACCGGTAAAGCTCGCGCCGAGCGACTGGCTGCGGGCGGCCTTCAGGCCACCGTGGCGGTCACCCAGGAAGACCACGATCTTCCCGGCGTCGGGTGCCGCGGCGACGACGTCGCTGGGGCCGCGACCGTTAATGTTTCCCGACGCCAGGCTCATGCCGAGGCTCCCCGCAGCGCTGACCGACTTCCCCCAGATCAGATGGCCCGATGTCGTGATGCCGTGGGCAGCGGTGCCGGCGAACACCTGGACGTCGCCCTCAGACACGTCGTCGAGGTTCAGCTTGCCCTGGTAGCCGCCGGGTTCCCCGACGATCAGGTCCGCATGGCCGTCACCGTTGACGTCGGCCAGCGCAACGGAAAAGCCGAACTGGCCGGAGTCGACCGGGTGACCCGATTCGATCCGCTGCATGCCAGCTGTGGTCAATCCGCCGGCTGAGCCGTGGATGACCCTCACGGTGCCTACCGGGTTCCCGCCGCCGTACGGGCCGGGATTGCCGACCGCGAGGTCGTCGTACCCGTCGCCGTTCACATCGCCGGCGGCGATCGACGTACCGAACCGGTTGTCGTTGTCGTAGTTGGCCGGGCCTTTGAAGACCACGGGCGGACCGACGATGCCCTGCTTGCTGCCGTTGTAGATGAAGACCGCGCCCTGGTCCGCGCCGAAATCGTTGCGCGAGTAGCCCGGCGCACCGAGTGCGAGGTCGGCGTACCCGTCGCCGTTGAAGTCACCGGTAGCGACGACCCGGAAGCCTCCGGTCTCCGTCACCGGGGGCGCGAGGATCTGGACGTGACTCCCGCCCGGGTGGGCACTGGTGTAGTCGATCCTGACCCGTCCGCCTTGGCCCGCGACCGCCACGAGGTCGGACCTGCCGTCCCCGTCGAGGTCCCCGAGGACCGCCGAGTGCTGGGCGTCCGTGGCGGGAACGTTCGATGACACATGCCCAACGCTGGCTGCCCTGGCCGCACCCGACCCGGACGCGGCCAGGGCCACGACCAACAACCCGCCCGCGCCGGCACGGCGCAGCACTCCCCCAGCGGTCACGAAAGCACTCCCTAGACGTGGCCGTCGCCCCCCGGCGCCAGCGCCTTTTTACAACCCGCCGACGATGGTGTCGCGCAGGCCCTTCTTCTGTTGTTCCAGAACGATCAGCTCGCCGAACAGCCGGTTGTAGTCCACCGCCGACTTCTCGGGGTCGAGCCGTTGCAGCCGCGACTTCAGTTCCTGGATCCGGCGGGTCAGGGCCAT
This sequence comes from Mycobacteriales bacterium, assembly GCA_036267755.1. Lineage (GTDB taxonomy): Bacteria > Actinomycetota > Actinomycetes > JAFAQI01 > JAFAQI01 > DATAVK01. The sequence goes on along the minus strand of DATAVK010000129.1, from coordinate 1,035 downwards.
CTCCTGCAGCCGGACCAGCAGCGCTTCGGCGTACCGCGGGTCGCCGTCATCGACGGATTGCATCGGCTCGACGGCGAGCTCGGTGACGAGGTCGCGCACCGCGTCGGTCTCTGCGACATCCTGGACCGCAGCCACCCATCCAGGACCACCGACCGCCCGGGCCGCGCCGCCAGCCTTGGCCACCGCCGCCCCGATCGCGGCGTACGCCGGGGACGTGAAGCACTCGACGCCGAGGCCGTCGAAGACCGGCCCGGCGAGCGCCGGCCGCTGCACGACCAGCTTCGCGGCCTCGCGCTCGACGATCAGCCCGGGATCGCGTGGGTCAGGACGGTGCTGCGGCGTCTCAGGACGCCGGCGTTGCGTCTCGCGCGGCGGAGCGCCGCCCGACTCGCCGCCGCGAACCCGGGAGAGCACCTCGGACTCGTCCATCCCGAGCCAGCCGGCCAGCCGCCGGGCGTATTCGCCGCGCAGCGACCAGTCCTTGAGGGCGCTGACGATCGGCGCGGCCGCGGCCAGCGCCTGCACCCTGCCCTCGGGCAGGTCGAGGTCGTAGCCCTCGAGCGTCGAGCGGATCGCGAACTCGGCGAGCGGGATGTAGTTCGCGACCAGGTCCCGGACCGCGAGGTCGCCCCGCTGCTGCCGCAGCTCGCAGGGGTCGAGCCCGTCAGGCTGGATCGCCACGAAGGTCTGGGTGACGAACTTCTGCTCGCCGTTGAACGCCTTGAGCGCGGCGGCGCGGCCGGCGGCGTCGCCGTCGAAGGTGTAGATGACCCGGCCCCGCAGCTCGTCTTGGTCCATCAACAGCCGCCGGAGCACCTGGATGTGCTCTTCACCGAACGCGGTCCCGCAGGTCGCCACGGCCGTCGTCTCGCCCGCCAGATGACAGGCCATGACGTCGGTGTAGCCCTCCACCACGACCGCCTTCCGCTTCGTTGCGATGTCGTGCTTGGCGATGTCGACGCCGTACAAGACCTGACTCTTCTTGTACAGAGGCGTCTCGGGGGTGTTCAGATACTTCGGACCCTGATCGTCTTC
>DATAVK010000128.1:0-12100 GCA_036267755.1 Mycobacteriales bacterium | reverse complement strand
CCGGCCACCTGGGTGAGGATCCGGTGGCGGTTGTGGAGGGGTACGACGACGAGTTGTGCGAACAGCCCGCGCCGTGCGGTGTCGAGCATCCGCCACAGCCCGCGCGCGGTGAGTGACGAGGTCGGCCGACCGAACTCGATGCCGATCATCAGGCCACGACCACGGATGTCGGTGATGAGGTCGTGGCGTTCCGCGATCTGACGCAGGCCGGTCATCAGCTCGTCGCCGCGACGAGCCGCGTTGGCCACCAGGTGCTCGTCGTCGAGGACGGCAAGGGTCGCGAGGCCCGCGGTCATTGCGAGGGCGTTCCCGGCGAAGGTCGACGCGTGCACGAACACCCGGTCGAGCGAGGAATACACCTTCTCGAAGATGCCGCGGCGCGCCAGCGTCGCGCCGATCGGCACGAACCCACCGGAGAGTGCCTTCGCGACGGTGACGATGTCGGGCCTGATGTTGTCGTGCTCGTAGGCGTAGAACCGACCGGTCCGACCGATGCCCGACTGGACCTCGTCGATGATGAGCAACGCCCCGTGCTCGTGCAGCAGGCGCTGCGCGGCAGCGAGATAGCCCGGCGGCGCGATGTTCACGCCCTTGCCCTGGATCGGCTCGATCACCAGCGCCGCCACGTCACCGCGGCGCAGCTCGGCTTCGATCGCGTCGAGATCGCCCAGCGGGACGCAGGTGTCCGGCAGCAGCGGCCCGAACCCGGCCCGGAACTCAGCCGCGCCGTTCACTGATAGCGAGCCGGCGGTCAGCCCGTGGTAGGCGTGGTCGCAGTAGAGGATCCGGCCGTTGCCGGTTGCGCAGCGAGCGAACTTCAGGGCGGCCTCGACGGCCTCCGTGCCGCTGTTGCAGAAGTAGACCCGATCCATCCCTGGGGAGCGGGAGATCAGCTCCTCGGCGAGCAGGCCCGGCAGCAGCGGGAGGTCGAACTGCACCATGTCCGCCAGCTCGGCGTCGAGCACGTCGTGCAGCGCCTGCCGCACGACCGGGTGGTTGCGGCCGATGCCGTGCACCCCGAAGCCGGACAGGAAGTCGAGGTAGCGGTTGCCGTCGGCGTCGTCGTACCACGCTCCGCTCGCCTGGGTGAGCACCCGATCGAAGTCGATGGTGCGCAGCGTCCGGGGAACTTGGGCGTTGAGATAGGTGGCATGCAGGTCACGGGCCTGCAGGCGACGCTCTTCGATCAGCGCCCGGATGTCGAAGCCCACGTCCACAGATTAAGCCGTACGCCGCCGACGTGTGTCCAGGTCAGCCGAAGCGGCGCGACAACGAGCGGTAGAGCCAGGGCGACGAGGTCCGCAACCAGGCCGCAACATCGAGCCAACGCGGCTCGGTGCGGTGCTCGGCGCCGCTATGGACGACGTCCACGACGGCGGCCGCGATCCGCTCCGCCGCGAGCGGCCGGGGCCACCGGCGGTCGTAGGGGAGCTCTCGCGATTCGTGGAACGCGGTCCGGACCACACCTGGTCGAACCGTCGACACCGCCACGCCGCTGCCGCGTAGCTCGGCCCGCAGCGAGTCCGCGAACGCTTCGAGTGCCGTCTTGGAGGAGCAGTACGCCGCCTCGTGGGGCACCGGAACCACGCCGGCGATGGACGTGACGAAGACCAGCGCTCCTGAGCCCTGCTCGACAAGCGACGGGACCGCCGCGCGGGCGAGGAGCATCGGCGCACGCAGGTTGATGTCGAGCAGCTCGTGGATGCGGCTGAGCGGCATCGACGCGAACGGCCCGGTGTGCCCGATCCCGGCGTTCGCGATCACCGCGTCGATGCGGCCGTGCTCGCCGAGGGCGTGCGCGACGACCGCGGTGGCGTGGCCGGGCTCGGCGACATCGGCGACGACGTAGCTCCCGCCGACCTGGTTCGTGACGTCCTCGAGGGACGGCTCGTCGCGACCCACCGCGACGACCGTCGCCCCCTCCTCCGCCAGTGCGAAGGCGGTGGCCCGCCCGATGCCGTGACTGGCACCGGTGACGACGACAGTGGCGCCTCCGAGATCCACGGTGTCATCGTGCCAGGTCTGGCCAGCAGCAAACCTCGGGTATCCCGACTGATCGGTGAACAGGTTCCCAACGACCGTCAGGATCGGCGTGTCGAAGGGGCGAGGTCCTAGCCTGGGGGGATGCCCGTCGACAGCGTCTTCCCACGGCTCGAGCCGTTGCTGCCGCTGGTCCACAAGCCGGTGCAGTACGTCGGTGGTGAGCTCAACGCCACGACGAAGGACTGGGATGACTGCCCGGTCCGGTGGGCGCTGATGTATCCGGATGCCTATGAGGTCGGGCTGCCCAACCAGGGCATCCAGATCCTCTACGAGGTGCTCAACGAGCAGGACGGCGTGCTCGCTGAGCGGACCTACAGCGTCTGGCCGGACCTCGAGGCCCTGATGCGGGAGCACGACGTCCCGCAGTTCACGGTGGACAGTCACCGGCCGGTGGGTTCCTTCGACGTACTTGGCGTGTCGTTTGCGACCGAGCTCGGCTACACCAACCTGCTGACCGCGCTCGATCTGGCCGGCATCCCGCTGACCGCCGCTGACCGCACCGACGGCCATCCGATCGTCATCGCCGGCGGCCACGCGGCGTTCAACCCGGAGCCGGTGGCGGAGTTCATCGACGCGGCCGTGCTCGGTGACGGTGAGCAGGCGTCGCTCACCATCACCGCGATCATCCGCGGCTGGAAGGACGAAGGCAGCCCGGATGGCCGCGACGGCCTGCTGACCCGCCTCGCGGTGAGCAGCGTCGTCTACGTCCCGGCCTTCTACGAGGTGTCCTACCTGCCGGACGGCCGGATCCAGCGGGTCGTGCCGACCCGGCCCGGTGTGCCGTGGCGGGTGTCGAAGCACACGGTCATGGACCTCGACGCGTGGCCGTATCCCAAGGCGCCGCTGGTGCCGCTCGCCGAGACCGTGCACGAGCGCTACAGCGTCGAGATCTTCCGCGGTTGCACCCGAGGGTGCCGGTTCTGCCAGGCCGGGATGATCACCCGGCCGGTGCGCGAGCGCTCGATCACCACCGTCGGCGACATGGTCCAGCGGGGGATCGCCGCGACCGGGTTCGACGAGGTCGGCCTGCTGTCGCTGTCGAGCGCCGATCACAGCGAGATCGGGGAGATCGCGAAGGGTCTGGCCGACCGCTACGAAGGTGAGCAGGTCTCGCTGTCGTTGCCGTCGACCCGGGTGGACGCCTTCAACGTGACGTTGGCCGACGAGCTGACCCGTGGTGGCCGGCGGTCCGGGCTGACCTTCGCGCCCGAAGGCGGCAGCGAGCGGATGCGTCGCGTCATCAACAAGATGGTGACCGAGGACGACCTGATCCGGACCGTCGCCACGGCGTACGGGAGCGGCTGGCGGCAGGTGAAGCTGTACTTCATGTGCGGTCTGCCGACCGAGGAAGACGACGACGTCATGCAGATCGCGGCGATGGCGCGCCGGGTCATCAAGACCGGCCGCGAGGCTGCCGGCCGCAAGGACATCCGCTGCACGATCTCGATCGGCGCGTTCGTCCCGAAGCCGCACACGCCGTTCCAGTGGGCGCCGCAGCTGGACTGGCAGACCGTCGATCGTCGGCTGCGGGCGCTGAAAGGCACCGTGACCCACGACCGGGAGTTCGGCCGGTCGATCGGGCTGCGCTACCACGACGGCCGCCCGTCGATCATCGAAGGACTTCTCTCCCGGGGCGACCGTCGGGTCGCTCCTGTGATCCGCAAGGTCTGGGAAGCCGGTGCCCGGTTCGACGGCTGGACCGAGCACTTCTCGTTCGAGCGGTGGGAGCAGGCCGCCAGCGAGGTCTTCGCGGACACGCCGGTCTCGCTTGACTGGTACACCACCCGCGAGCGCGAGCTCGCCGAGGTGCTGCCCTGGGACCACCTCGATGCGGGCCTGGACAAGGACTGGATGTGGCAGGACTGGCAGGACGCGCTGGCCGGCGGCGAGGTCGACGACTGCCGGTGGACGCCCTGCTACGACTGCGGCGTCTGCCCCTCGATGGGCACCGAGATCCAGGTCGGACCGACCGGTCGTCCGCTGCTCCCGCTCTCCCCGGTGTGACGCCATTGCTGCGGGGGGCCCAGTGAGTCGGCAGCCGCCGGGGCCGCCGCCGCCCCCGATCGTCCAGCGGCTGCGGATCCGCTACGCCAAGCGCGGCCGGCTGCGCTTCACCAGCCATCGCGACGTGGCCCGGATGCTGGAGCGGGCGCTGCGGCGGGCTCAGATCCCGATGGCGTTCAGCGCTGGCTTCAGCCCCCATCCCAAGCTGTCGTACGCCGGGGCCGCACCGACCGGCGTCGCGTCCGAGGCGGAGTACCTCGAGATCGCCCTGGCGGAGCGTCGGGACCCGGCCGACGTCCTGGCGGCGCTCGACGGGGCCCTGCCACCCGGGATCGACATCCTCGAGGTCATCGAGGGGGTGCCGGGTGAGGGTCCGTCGCTCGCCGAGCGGATCGAGGCGTCGTACTGGCAGATCCGGCTGCCTGGGGTCGCGCCGGACGCGGCTGAGCAGGCGGCCGAGCACCTGCTGGGAATGACCGAGGCACCCGTGCAGCGGGCCACCAAGGACGGTTTCCGGACCGTGGACGCGCGCTCGGCGATCGTGAGCTTGCGGGTCGGCAACGGCGCGCCGGACGGCGACGTCGTGCCCGAGATCGGAGCATGTGCGACACTTGACCTGGCCGTTCGGCACGCAACACCCGCTGTACGACCGGACGATGTCCTGACGGCGTTGCGAACGGCAGCCGGACTGACGACGCCCGTCGCCCCTGTGGTGACGCGGCTGGCGCAGGGACTGCTGAACGACACGTCGCCGGGGGACGCGGATCTGCTGAGCGATCCGTTGGGGTGACCTGACGGGGAGCGCAGCGGTCGCCGACCCGGGCATCGCCCTTCATCGGCTTCCGTTGTCCGGACCCTTGCGGCCGGGCGACGACGAACTCGCTACCGCGCGGGGCGCCTAGGCGCTCCCGGTAGCGGAACGGAGAAACACTTGCTCGACGACGAGCGCAACAACGACCCGTCGGACACCTCGTCCAACACCCCCACCGAATCGGCATCAGCCACCAAGCCGCCGCGGCCGCCGTCCCGGCGTCGCACCGTCAGCCGGCCCGCCGGTCCGCCGTCGGCCACCACGCCGGACGTGACAGCGCCGAGCGCCGCCGCATCGACGCCCGCCGCGGCCTCCGGCTCGGACGACACGGCGACCGAGGCGCCGCCGCGCGCCCGGCGCAGCCGCAAGAAGGCCGTCGCGGCCGAGTCACCGGCGGCGACGCCGGCTGAGGAGACGCCGCCGGCAGCGGAAGCCGCCGACGAGACCCCGACCGCGCCACCCCGTCGCCGGCGTACCGCCAAGGCCACCGCCGCGGCGACCACGCCCGATGAGCCGACCACGGACGCCCCGGCTGGGGAGGCGGCCACGGCTGCCGTCCCCGCCGTACTGTTCCAGCCTCCGAGCGCCACTGCGGCGCCCGCCCGGACCCGTCGCGCCGCCGCTGCGCCGGCCGCCGACGCGGGTGATGACACCGACCAGGCCGACGACCGCGCCGAGACCGGCGATGAGACCGACGGCGAAGACTCGCCACGCTCCTCCCGGCGGCGCCGCGGCCGCCGGGGACGTGGCGGACGACCCGCCGGCGAGCCCGGCTCGACCGATGACGACGCTTCCGAGGCTTCCGCAGACAGCGCTGACAGCCCGGCAGACGCGGCGTCGGACGCGTCCGACCAGAGCGCAGACGCCGAGGACGGCGACGGCGAGGGCGACGGCCACACGACCGGTGGTACGTCGACCGGAACCCGGCGTCGCCGGCGTCGCCGCCGCGGTGGTGGCGGTGGCGGGGCCACCGACGACGGCTCGGGAGACGACCCGCCGAACACCGTCGTCCACGTCCGCGAAGCCCGCAAGGAGGACGATGGCGTCCGCGGCGTGAAGGGCTCGACCCGGATCGAGGCGAAGCGGCAGCGGCGTCGCGACGGCCGTGACACGCATCGCCGCCGTCCGTCGATCGTCACCGAGTCGGAGTTCCTGGCCCGTCGCGAGTCGGTGGAGCGCGTCATGGTCGTCCGGCAGGGCGACGACCGCACCCAGATCGGTGTCCTCGAGGACGGGGTGCTCGTCGAGCACTACGTCACCCGCAAGGACTCCGGCTCGATGGTCGGGAACGTCTACCTCGGGAAGGTGCAGAACGTTCTGCCCTCCATGGAGGCGGCGTTCGTCGACATCGGTCGCGGCCGCAACGCCGTGCTGTACGCCGGTGAGGTCAACTACGACGCGAGCGCCCTCGAAGGTCGACCGCCGCGCATCGAGCAGGCCCTCAAGAGCGGCCAGTCGGTGCTCGTCCAGGTCACCAAGGACCCGATCGGCCACAAGGGGTCGCGACTGACCAGCCAGGTGAGCCTGCCCGGTCGGTACATGGTCTACGTGCCGGATGGCCGGCTCTCAGGCATCAGCCGCAAGCTCCCTGACACCGAGCGTGCCCGGCTGAAGAGCATCCTCAAGCAGCTCACGCCGGACGACGCCGGTCTGATCGTCCGGACCGCCGCCGAAGGCGCCACCGAAGAGGCCCTCGAGCGCGACATCAACCGGCTCAAGGCGCAGTGGGAGGTCATCGAGAAGAAGGCCCAGACCGCCCCAGCTCCGAGCCTGATCTACAGCGAGCCGGACCTCGTCATCCGCGTCATCCGCGACATCTTCAACGAAGACTTCAGCGCGCTCGTCGTTCAGGGTCCCGACGAGTGGGACACCATCGACAACTACGTCCGATGGGTGGCCCCCGACCTGGCTGAACGGGCCCGGCGTTGGACCGAGGACGAGGACGTCTTTACGGCGTACCGCGTCGACGAGCAGCTCGCCAAGGCACTCGACCGCAAGGTCTGGCTGCCCAGCGGCGGCACCCTGGTCATCGACCGCACCGAGGCGATGGTCGTCGTCGACGTCAACACCGGGAAGTTCACCGGCAAGGGCGGCAATCTCGAGGAGACCGTCACCAAGAACAACCTCGAAGCGGCCGAGGAGATCGTCAACCAGCTCCGGCTGCGCGACCTCGGCGGCATCATCGTCATCGACTTCATCGACATGGTGCTCGAGAGCAACCGCGACCTCGTGCTCCGTCGGCTGATGGAGTGCCTCGGTCGCGACCGGACCCGGCACAACGTCGCCGAGGTGACGTCGCTCGGACTGGTCCAGATGACCCGCAAGCGGGTCGGAACCGGCCTGCTCGAGGCGTTCAGTGAGACCTGCAAGACCTGCGGCGGCAGCGGGGTCGTGCTCACCATCGACCCGGTCGCCGCTCGCCGACCGCCGAAGCCGAAGCCTGCGTCGGCTCGGCCGCACACGCCGACCCCGGCAGCGGAGGACTCGACGACTACCGAGGACGTCAGCCCGCCGGATGCCGCCACGGCGGATGACTCGGTGCTCGACCCCGAGGCTGCCGCCACGGCGGCTAGCGACGGAAATGACGAGAGCAAGCCGGCGACCCGGGCACCGCGCAAGCGACGGCCGCGGAAGACGGCCGCAGTTCCCGCGACGGCGGGAGCCGGCACCGATAGCTAGCCGGTCGGCGGCCGGCTAGTCCGGGTCGGTCTCGCGCTGCGCCGGCGGCTCGACCGGCGCAGCCGGTTCGGTCCGCACCAGCTTGCCGGCACGGCGGGTCGAGGCAGGGACGTCGACCATGTCGGTGATGGTCCGGCGGGATCGGCTCAGCGCGGCGTCAACCGCGGCGTTCGCCGCGGCGACGTCGCCGATCGCGAGAGCGAACTTGGCGACCGTGAGGTGCTGCACGACGTCGTCCTCGCGCTCCAGCAGCTCACGCTGCTGGGGGCTGATCTCGTGAACCGGCTCCTCGTGGGGCTGCGGGATCGCACTGGTCATCGTCGTCGCCTCGTTTCCACGTCGCGGCACCTGCCTGAACGCCTGCCCCAACTTCCATGGTTCCCCGATACCGACAGAGCGCACCTGGTCACTTTGAGTCATTCGTGTCGCTCGGGACGGGTGAGACGAGTTTGACCCGTCTCCCGGCGCTCCGTAGGCTTGTGGGTCGGCGCGTCGTGCGCCGAAGCGGCGCGCGCGCACTGGCGTGCCCCCTCCACGTAGCACATCGACAGGAGCCCGACCGTGTACGCGATCGTCCGAAGCGGCGGCCACCAGCACAAGGTCCAGGTGGGCGACACCCTCGCGGTCGACCGGGTGAAGGCGGCCCCGGGTGACTCGGTGACCCTGCCTGCGGTCCTTCTGGTCGACGACGGCGGCGCGATCACCACCGACGCGGCCGCGCTCGCCGGCACTACGGTGACCGCCGAGGTCGTCGAGGAGTTCAAGGGCCCGAAGATCGAGATCCACCTGTTCAAGAACAAGACCGGGTACCACCGCCGTCAGGGCTTCCGCTCCCGCCTGACGACGCTGCGCGTCACCGGCATCGAGACCGGGAAGAAGTAAGACATGGCACACAAGAAGGGTGCGTCGTCGAGCCGGAACGGCCGCGACTCCAACTCCCAGCGGCTCGGCGTGAAGCGGTTCGGTGGCCAGGAAGTCAAGGCCGGCGAGATCATCCTGCGCCAGCGCGGTACACACTTCCACCCCGGCGACAACGTCGGGCGGGGCGGCGACGACACGCTGTTCGCCCTGTCCGCTGGCGCCGTGCAGTTCGGCCACCGGCGCGGTCGTCGGGTCGTGAGCATCACGACCGCCGGCGACGTCGGGGCCTGACCCCGACCACACTGTTCCGGCATGGCCGCGACATTTGTCGACCGTGCCGCGTTGCACGCCGCCGGTGGCGACGGGGGCAACGGCTGCGCCTCGGTCCACCGCGAGAAGTTCAAGCCGCTCGGCGGCCCGGACGGCGGTGACGGCGGTCGCGGCGGGGACGTCGTCCTCGTCGTCGACCCCAGCGTGACCACGCTGCTCGACGTCCATCGCCACCCGCACCAGCACGCCGGCAACGGCCGCCCTGGACAGGGTTCCAACCGCGACGGCGCCAACGGCGAGGACCTCACGGTCCACGTCCCCGACGGCACCGTCGTTCGCGACGCGGTCACGGGCGAGCAGCTCGTCGACCTGGTCGGCACGGGCAGCCGGTACGTCGCAGCCCGGGGTGGCCGAGGTGGCTTGGGCAACGCCGCGCTCGCCTCGGCCCGACGCAAGGCGCCTGGCTTCGCCCTGCTCGGTGAGCCGGGCGAGGCCCTTGAGGCGACGCTCGAGCTCAAGACCGTCGCCGACGTCGCCCTCGTCGGCTTCCCGAACGCCGGGAAGTCCTCGCTGATCGCCGCGATGTCCGCCGCCCGGCCCAAGATCGCCGACTACCCGTTCACCACGCTGGTGCCGAACCTCGGGGTCGTCGAGGCCGGCGACGTCGTGTTCACCGTCGCCGACGTACCCGGCCTGGTGCCTGGCGCCAGTGCCGGTCGCGGGCTCGGTCTGGAGTTCCTGCGCCACGTCGAGCGGTGCTCCGTGCTCGCCCACGTCGTCGACTGCGCGACGCTGGAGCCCGGCCGCGATCCGCTCAGCGACCTGGAGACCATCGAGGCCGAGCTCGCCGCATACGACGACGCGATCGACGGCCGGATGGCCGACCGGCCCAGGCTCGTCGTCCTCAACAAGATCGACGTACCGGACGCCCGCGAGCTCATCGAGCTGGTCCGCGCCGACGTCGAGGCGCGGTTCGGCTTCCCCGTCCTCGAGGTCTCGGCCGCGACCCATCAGGGGCTGCGGGAACTCGGCTTCGCGATGGCGGAGCTGGTGCGGCAGGCCCGCGCCACCGAGCCGCTGCAGGAAGCCACCCGGATCGTGTTGCGGCCGTCCGGACCCCGCGATGTCGGGTTCACCATCGAGCCGGCCGGAGACCAGGCGTTCATCGTGCACGGCGATCGCCCCCGCCGCTGGGTGCTGCAGACCGACTTCGGCAACGACGAGGCGGTCGGGTACCTCGCCGACCGGCTGGCCCGGCTCGGGGTCGAGGCGGCGCTCGCCGACCTGGGGGCGCGGCCCGGAGCCGCGGTCACCATCGGCGCGGTCACCTTCGACTGGGTGCCGTCACTGGCCGAAACGGCGACCGTGCCGCACGGCGGCCGAGGTCTCGACGAGCGGCTCGCGACCCGGTCCCGGGTGCGCGCGCACGAGCGGCGAGCCGCCCACGATGTCCGGCGCTTCGGTGAGGAACCCGACGAGGCGGCCGCTGACAGCAGCGAGCCTGAGGGCGCCGAGGGATGACCCGCGAGGTCGTCGCGTCGGCCCGGCGGCTCGTCGTCAAGGTCGGCTCGTCGTCACTGGCCAGCCCCACCGGCGGCCTGGACGTCGCCCGGCTCGACGCGCTCGCCGACGCGATCGGACGGCGCGCGGCCGGTGGCACCCAGATCGTGCTGGTGTCCTCCGGCGCGATCGCGGCCGGCCTGAAACCGCTCGGCCTGGCTCGCCGGCCGCGTGACCTCGCCACGCAGCAGGCCGCCGCCAGCGTCGGGCAGGGGATGCTCGTAGCCCGCTGGAGCGCCGCGTTCGGCCGGCACGGCCTGACCGTCGGCCAGGTGCTGCTCACCGCCGACGACGTGATCCGGCGGGCTCACTACCGCAACGCACAGCGCACCTTCGAACGACTGCTCGGCCTGGGCGTCGTACCTGTCGTCAACGAGAACGACACCGTGGCCACCGAGGAGATCCGGTTCGGTGACAACGACCGGCTCGCCGCGCTCGTCACCCACCTGGTGGCGGCCGAGGCGCTGGTCCTGCTCTCCGACGTGGAGGCGGTGTACGACGACGACCCCACGCGGCCCCGGCGTGACGGCCGCGACGCGAGCCGGGTCGCCGACGTCCGGAACGCCGCGGACGTGGCCCACGTCCGGCTCGGTACCCGGGGGCGTGCCGGCATCGGCAGCGGCGGCATGGCGACGAAGGTGGCCGCCGCGCAGATCGCCGCAGGTGCCGGCGTACCGACCCTCCTTGCGCACGCCGATGCTGCCGCCGCGGCCCTGGCTGGTGAGGACGTCGGGACCTGCTTCCACTCGACCGGGACGCGCGCCCCCGCCCGGCTGCTCTGGCTGGCGCACGCGACCACGCCGCGAGGCGGTTTGGTGCTGGACCCGGGCGCCGTGACGGCCGTCGTGCAACGGCGGACGTCGCTGCTGCCGGCGGGTATCACCGCCGTCGAGGGGGAGTTCGCGGCCGGCGACCCGGTCGACCTGCTCGACCCGGACGGCCAGCCGGTTGCCCGCGGCCTGGTGGCGTACGACGCCGCCGAGATCCCGCCGCTGCTCGGCAAATCGACTCGCGAGCTGGGCCGGACACTGGGATCGGCGTACTCGCGCGAGGTGGTCCACCGCGACGACCTGGTCCTGCTCTGAGACTTGTCAGGCCGCTTGAGCGTGCGGGTGGTGGCCAGGGCCTGACAGGTCCTCGTAGCATCGGCGTATGACGACCGCGGACGAGGTCCTCACCGTCGCCCGGCAGGCCAAGGCTGCCGCCGCGCGACTTGCGCCCCTGCCGAGAGCCGCCAAGGACGCCGCGCTGCTCGCGATGGCCGACGCCCTGGAGGCGGCGTCACCGCAGCTGCTGGAAGCCAACGCGAGGGACGTCGAGCGCGACGCCGACAACCCGCTGGTCGACCGGCTCCGGCTGGACGAGAAGCGGATCGCGGCGATGGCCGACGGGCTGCGTCAGGTGGCCGGGCTGCCCGACCCCGTCGGCGAGGTGGTCCGCGGCTCGACCCTGCCGAACGGCCTGCAGCTACGGCAGGTCAAGGTGCCGCTCGGCGTGGTCGGCATCATCTACGAGGCCCGACCCAACGTCACCGCGGACGCGACCGGCCTGTGCCTGAAGAGCGGCAACGCAGTGCTGCTGCGGGGCTCCTCGAGCGCCCGCGACAGCAACCTCGCGATCGTCGAGGTGCTGGCCGCGGCCGCGACCGGCGCCGGGATGCCGGAGCACAGCGTCCAGCTGGTCCCCGGCCACGACCACGAGTCCGTTAAGCACCTGATGCGCGCCCGCGGACTGGTCGACGTCCTGATCCCGCGCGGCGGCGCGAGCCTGATCCGCAGCGTCGTCGAGGAGTCCACCGTCCCGGTCATCGAGACCGGTGTCGGCAACTGCCATGTGTACGTCGATGCCGACGCAGACCTCGACATGGCCACG
>DATAVK010000127.1:0-4436 GCA_036267755.1 Mycobacteriales bacterium | reverse complement strand
CCGGGCTCGGTCGCGATCGTCGTGATCCTGGCGCTCGCCGTACTCGGCGCGGTCACGGGACCCGGGACCTACCTGTTCGGCCGGTGGAAGGGTCGCTGGTGACCACCGTCGCAGAGACTCATGTCATGACGCCGACCACGCTGGCACCTGTGGCCGAGCCGGCGGCGCCGCCGCCTCGCCGGCCGCTGCCGACCGTGCCCTTGGTGATCGTGACCGTCGCGTCGGCGCTGTCCGTGCTGATGGTCTTCCTGGTGGTCTTCGGGCTCGGGCTCAGCGCGCTGCAGGAGCAACGCGCCCAGCACCAGCTCTACGCGCAGCTCCGCGGCTCCTTCAGCCCGTCGAGCCCGGTTGCGCCGCCGGTCGGTGGCCTGATCAAGCCCGGGACTCCGATCGCGCTGCTCAACGCACCCGCCGCCGGGCTGCACAACACGGTAGTCGTCGAGGGCACGTCGTCCGGCGACCTGATGTCCGGCCCGGGCCACCTGCGCGACTCGGTGCTGCCGGGTCAGGTCGGCCAGTCGATCCTGCTGGGTCGCAGCCTGACCGCGGGAGCGCCGTTCGGTCACCTGATGCGGGTGCAGACGGGGGATCTCATCACGATCACGACGGGTCAGGGTCGGTTCACCTACTCGGTGATCGACGTCCGTGGCACCGGCAGCCCGCTGCCGGCCGTGCCCGCGGGCGGCAGCCTGCTCACGCTCGTCACCTCCGGCGGATCGGGCTGGCTCGGTCGCCTCGCACCCGGCGGCGTGCGGTACGTCGACGCGACGCTGAAGGGCAAGGCGGTCAGCGATTCGGTCGGCCGGCCGGTAGCTGTGCCGAGCGCCGAGCTGCCCGGCCGCAGCGACCCCGGGAGCTGGCCGTTCGTGGTGCTCTGGCTGCAGGGGCTCGTGCTCGTCACGCTCGGCATGGTGTGGGCGTGGTCGAGGTGGGGGCACTGGCAGACCTGGCTGGTGGGACTGTCGCTGCTGGCCGGCGTGCTCTGGGGGCTCTCCGATCAGACGATGCGGCTGCTGCCCAATCTGCTGTAACTGTGTCCAAATGGTGAGGAAGATCTCACCCGGATGTCTCCCGATGTTGGCATAGCGGAAACACCGGCGGAGTTGTATTGGTGACGGCCGGGAAATCCCGGCCGCCTTCCCTTCAGGAGAGTTCCCCATGACACCCGCTTCCCCGACTCGAGCTCGGCTCGGCCGGTTGATGACCGATGTGCGCGCCAGTCGCCGTCAGCGACGCGACACGCTCGGACTTCATCGCGAGCTGGGCACCTACCGAACGACCGCTGAGCTCGCCGAGCTCAGCGGCATCGCCGCACGCTCCGACCAGGCCGAGGCAGCCCCGCTGCGCCGGGTCGTGAGCCAGCAGCTCTCGCGCTAGCGCCGATTTGTCAGCAGCAGATCGGGCGATAGCCCGATCTGCTGCTGACACGTCATCAGGCGACCGGATCGAAGCGCTCGACCGCGCCGATCGTCGGCAGCTCGCCGTCGCGCACGTGCAGCAGCACCAGACCGCCCTTGCGCACCGAGACGACCGGTTCGTCCTTGCCCAGGGCGTCGCATACGTCGTGGACCAGGCCGGGGATGGTCTTGCCCTGGCTACAGGCCACGGTGGGCACGCCGGCACCCAGGATCTCGAGCAGCCGGTCGACGCTGAGTTCCGGCCACGCGGTGTAGGCGGACTCGGACAGCAGCGGCTCGCTCTCCACCGACAGGTGGGCGTGCTCGGCGTACCGTCCGACCGTCTGCAGGCACCGCATCACGTCGGCGGAGAGCACCCGCTTGACCTGGTACGCCGATAAGAGAGGCACCAGTGCCTCCGCCTGCAGCTCGCCGGCGGCGTCCAGCGGCCGCTCGCGGTCGTCGCCCTCCCACGACGAGCGCTCGCCGGCGCTCCCGTGCCGGACCAGCAGGCAGGTGCGCGTGGAGACCGTCGCGAGGTCGATGTCGGTGACGACGTCGCGGTCACGCTGCGGTGACAGGTGCGCCCGGGCCTCGCGCGGTGGCAGCCAGATCAGCTGGTCGACCTCGTTGTTGGGCACGAACTCGCCGGCGACCGGCCGCATCACCCAGAACCGGACCCGCTTCGGCAGGCCGTCCTTCAGGTAGTTCACGCTGGGCAGTGGGACGCCGGGGACGCCAGTGAACCCGGTCTCTTCCCACACTTCGCGGACCGCACCGACGATCGGGTGCTCACCCTCGTTGAGCTTGCCCTTCGGCAGTGACCAGTCGTCGTACTTGGGGCGATGGACGAGGGCGATCTCCAGGCCGACTCCACCGGCGGCAGGTCGCCACAGAACTCCGCCTGCGGCCTCGATGAGCCGGCTGGCCATCAGGTCGTCCACCACCTCCGATGCCGGGGCCGCGCCACTTCGACCCACAGCCGCCGGAACCGGGCCCGGGCGCGGGTCGCCGCCTCCTGCTGGCGGGCGTGGAGCAGTCCGAGGGTGAAGGCTACGGTGCCGCCCCGCGGCGACGTGGCAATGCCACGCAGTACGCCGCGCGTCATCACCGTGTCCTGGTGTTCGCCCAGGACGAACTGCAGCTTCGCGAGCCGCCGGGACAGCGCTCGCGCGTCGCTGCCGGTCACCGGCTCCACGGCGTCGCAGGCGTAGCGCATGGCCTTGGCGTCGATCCGGGTCCGGTGCCACTCCGCGTCGGTCGCCGAGGGCCGGTCGAGCCGCTCGACGTCGCGCGCCAGCCGGGACCAGCCGCGGGTCAGCAGGCTCGCGACCGCCTCACCGGCCGGAGCCTCGGCCGCAGGGGTCGTGAGCGGCTCCCACGCCGCGTCGACGAGCCGCTCCAGCAGTGCCAGGTAGCGCTCGGAGCGCAGCGTCGTGAGGACCGACTCCTGGTGGCGGACCAGGTCGCCACCGAGGTCCTGGTCGAGTCGGGCCCGGACCGGGCCGATCACCAGCTCGGCGGGAAGCCGCTCGAGATCGGCGACGAGCCGCGCCAGCACTACCTCGCTGTCCCGGGCGCCGCCCAGCTCGTTCGCCAGCCACGACAGCTCGGCGCGCAGCGCGTCGGCCCACGCGCCGTCCAGCAGCGGCCGGAAGGTCTTCAAGGCGCTGCGCAGCCGCCGGGCCGCGACCCGAATCTGATGCACGCCGTCGTCGCCGCCCCGGCGAACCACGACGTCCTGGGTGAGCAGGTCGCGGGTGTAGTGGCGCAGCGCGTCGCGAATGATGAACGACGCCGGGTCGCTCGGCGAGATGTCACCGGGGGGCGGCGGGTCCGGTTCGGCGGTCGCCTGCGGTCCCAGGGCCCGCACCACCTTGGGCACGAACTGGCCGCCGACCGCGCCGCCGGAACGCAGCACGGCGCCGACCGCCTCGATGATCGACGTGCCTCCGCCGACATCCTCGACCTCGATCTCGCGGAACCGGCCGGCGACGTGCCCGGAGCTCAGTACGGAGACCAGGTCGTCGGTGACCTCGACGAGGGCCGCGCCCGGCTCGTCGCGCAGCACAAAGGTGGTGCGTTGGGTGACCAGGGTCGCGACCGGACCGAGTACAGCGGTGCGGACCCACGCGGTCACCAGGTCACGCAGCTCGTCGGGGACCCGGTCGTCGCGGCCGTCGGCGTGCAGCTCGTCGCGGCTGCCCGTGCTGGCGTCGGGGAGCCGGGCACCGTGGGTCGGCAGCTTCAGATGCCAGCCGTCCTTGTCGTCGCCCTCGCCGGAGCGGTGGCGCAGCGTGATCCCTTCACGGGCCAGCCGCAGGTCGGAGGTGTCCCAGTAGATGGCCCGCAGCTCGCGTTGTACCGGATCATCGGTCGATGCTGCCCCGGTTCGCTCACCGTCGAGGCGAGGCAACTCGAACGGCGGATGCACCCGGAACTTCGCCTCGACCTCGAGGGACCCGCGAACTGCCACAGTCAGATCCGCGGCTCGGGGCGGGACTCCACGGTGCGGTTCGCCGCGCGGGTGAGAAGCAGCGCCTGATAGTCCGGGAGCCGCTCGCCGGACTCGTCGGTCGTGCGACGCACCCAGGTGCCGTCGGGCTGCAGCTCCCACGCGGAGATCTCCGGACTGGTCGCTAGCCGGAGCACCTCGCTGAGCTCGGCAGCCGGCGCCGGATCCGTGACGTGCACCAGCGCCTCGACGCGACGGTCGAGGTTGCGGTGCATCGCGTCCGCACTGCCCATCCAGAGCTGCTCCTCGCCGCCGTTGCGGAACCGCAGCACCCGTGAGTGCTCGAGGAACCGGCCGAGGATGCTGCGGACCCGGATGTTTTCCGACAGCCCCGGCACGCCGGGGCGCAGCACGCACATGCCCCGGATGATGAGGTCGACGGGTACGCCGGCCCGCGACGCGTCGTAGAGCGCGTCGACGATCTCCTCGTCGACCAGGCTGTTCATCTTGATGGTGATTCCCGCCTCGCGCCCGGCCCGCGCATGCCGGGCCTCGCGGTGGATCTTGTCGAGCAGCCCGTCGCG
>DATAVK010000126.1:0-29743 GCA_036267755.1 Mycobacteriales bacterium | reverse complement strand
CAGCAACCTGGTGCTGTGCAGCCTGGCGGGTTACGCCTTCGCCCGGCTTCGGTTCCCCGGCAACAAGATCCTGTTCATCGGGATCCTCGCCACTCTCATGGTGCCGTTCCAGGTCGTCATGATCCCGACCTTGCTGATCGTGAAGCACCTCGGCCTGGTCAACACGCTGCCGGCGCTCATCGTGCCGAACTTGGTGACACCGTTCGGGATCTACCTGCTGCGGCAGTTCTTCCTGACGCTTCCGGTCGAGCTGGAAGAGGCCGCCATGATCGACGGCGCGAGCCGGTTCCGGATCCTGCGCAGCATCCTGCTCCCGCTGATGGGTCCTCCGCTGAGCACCGTCGCGGTCCTGACGTTCCTCTCGGTGTGGAACGACTTCCTATGGCCACTGGTAGTGACGTCGTCCCCGAACACCATGACGATCCAGCTCGGCCTCGCTACCTTCCAGAGCGCGCACTTCACCAACTGGCCGCTGCTCATGGCCGCCACCTTGATGAGCCAGCTCCCTGTGATGCTGCTCTTCCTTGCCGGACAACGCTTCTTCGTCAGCTCTATCGCGAATACGGGGATCAAATGACACGAGCCACAACCCTCGCTGCCCTCGTCACCGCGGCCGTCACGGTGACCGGGACGACCGCCTATGCCGCTGCCGTCGGCAGTCATCCGTCCGCTCCGGCAGCGGCCGCAAAGGTGCTGGTGGTGTCGACGACCGGCAACGACAGCAACGCCGGCACCGTGGCTGCGCCGCTGCTGACCATCCAGGTCGCCGTCAAGCGGCTGCCGAACGGCGGCACCATCGAGCTGCGCGGCGGCTCCTACCACCAGCGAGTCCGGCTCGCCGGGGTGCGCGGCCTCACGTTGCGCCCGTATCAACATGAGAGCGCCGTGCTCGACGGGTCCGGTCTGACGCCGCCGAAGGACATCTCGGCGATGGTGAACATCTCCGGCAGCCGCAACATCACGATCTCCGGCCTGTCCATCACCGGATACCGCACCTCCCGCAAGGGCGTCGTACCGGTGGGCATCTACCTCCACGGTCACGACCACGCGGTCCGCATCCTGAACAACCACATCTACAAAGAGGGCAACTACAACACCACCCTCGGCAGCTTCAACATCAACGCGCACGGCATCGCGGCGTACGGCGATGACCCGCACGCGTCGATCAGTGACCTGACCATCAAGGGCAACACCGTCGACCATCTGCGCACCGGTGCCAGCGAGACCGTCGTGGTGAACGGGAACGTCAAGAACTGGGCCATCGTCGGCAACCACATCTACGACGACAACAACATCGGGATCGATGCGATCGGCTACGAGACGACGATCACTGGCCCGGACCGCTACACCTTCCGGGACCGTGCACGCAACGGCCTGATCGCACGCAATCGGATCGCGCACATCCAGTCGCGCGGCAACCCGTCGTACTGGGATCACGGTTGGTGCAACTGCGCCGACGGTATCTACGTTGACGGCGGCACCCACATCCGGATCCGCTACAACCACGTGACGACCAGCGACATCGGCATCGAGGTCGCCGCTGAGAACGGGAAGGGCTCGGCGGACTACAACAGGGTCACCCACAACCACGTCACGAAGAGCCTGTTCACCGGGCTGGCCACGGGCGGCTACTGCAACGACAAGCCGGACTGCGGTGGCGTCAAGACGGGCACGTCGCACAACAACTACTGGGCGTACAACGTGCTGCGCGGCAACAACCAGCTCAACGACGGCTCCCCCGAGGTGCTGATCCAGTACCACTCCTGGCGCGACACGTTCGTGCACAACACGATCACCGCGACGAACAGCGCGCACGTCGTCTACGGCACGGTGCCGGACGCGGACACCGACGGTCACCCGATCGGGAACCGCAGCGACCACAACCACTTCCGGGCGGTCGGGGTGGCCGCGTCCAAGGCGGAGTTCGACTGGCTCGGGCACACCTATATCGGCTTCCAGAAATACCGCAAGCACACTGGGCAGGACGCGCACAGCAGCTATCGCCGCTGACCGCCCGACTTGTCAGGACACTCCAGCGGGGACTTGGGCCGGAGCCACTGACAGGTCGCAGTGCGTAGCCGGTGACTCGAGGACGGTGAGCGCGACGACGACAGCGCCGAGCACCAGCCCCGCGGCGAGCCAGAACGCCACGTGGTACCCCGACGTAAGTGCGGTGGCCGTGGGGTGACCGGCCGCGAGCAGTCGCTGGCTCCGTGCCGCCGACAGCGTGGCCATGACCGCGAGACCCAGCGCATCGCCGGCCTGTCCCGTGGTGTTCACGAGGCCCGAGGCGAGGCCGGCATCGGCCAGCGTCGCCCCTGACATCGCGAGGCCCATCACCGCGGGGAAGCACAGCCCGGCGCCGCTGCCGAGCAGGACCATCGCCGGCAGCAGCTGCTCGACGTACCCAGCATTCACCGGCGAGCGGCTGAACAGCACCAGTCCGGCCACGAGCAGCAGCAACCCGGCGACGCACACGGGACGAGCGCCGAACCGCATGATCGATCGCTCGGAGTAGCGGACGGACAGCGTCCCCATGATCACCGTGACCGGCAGGAACGCCAGGCCGATGTGCAGGGCGTCGTACCCGAGGACCCGCTGGAGGTAGAGGGCGCCGAGGAAGAACACACCGAACATCCCGGCCCCACCACTGACCTGGATCAGGTTTGCACCGACGACGTTGCGGGAGCGGAAGATGCGCAACGGCATGAGCGGGCTCGATGCCGTCGCCTCGCGGGCGACGAAGCCGACGAGGAGCAGCACGGCTCCGGCCATCAACTCCTCGGTGCGAGCGGCCGTCCAGCCGAGCTCGGCGGCCGGCTTGACGATCGTGTAGACGCCGAGCATCAGCGCGGCAGTGATCAGCCCGGCTCCCGGGACGTCGGCTCCGGCTGCGAACCCGGTACCGCGATCGCTGCTGATGAGTCGCCGGGCCAGGATGGCGGTCGCGGCACCGATCGGGACGTTCAGGAAGAAGATCCAGTGCCAGTTGATGGCCTGGGTCACGATGCCGCCCGCGAGCAGCCCGACCGCTCAACCCGCGGAGGCGACGAACGCGAACACGCCGATCGCCTTCGCCTGCTCCCGAGGCTGCGGGAACATCGTCACGATCATGCCGAGGATCACGGCGGACGTCATGGCCCCGCCGGCGCCCTGGGCGAACCTGGCGGCGATCAGCATCGGCCGGCTATCCGCCAACCCGCACAGCAGCGAGGCGGCCGTGAAGACGGCAAGCACAAAGAGGAAGACGGTACGACGGCCGACCAGGTCGCCCAGCCGACCGGCGAGCAGGAGCAGGCCGCCGAAGCTGATGAGGTAGGCGTTGACGACCCAGGCCAGGCTCGACGAGGAGAAGCCGAGATCGGCCTGGATCGACGGCAGCGCGACGTTCACCACGGTGGCGTCCAGGACGATCATCAGCATTCCGAAGCACAGCACGTAGAGCGCGATCCACTGGCTTCGCCGGCTGGCGTTGTGCATCTCGTACCCCTCTCGGCGAGGGTCGGCGTCGTCCCGGCCCTTCAGCCTGACAACGAAGCCGATCACCCGAAATCGACAGTTGGGGTGCGCCGATTTGTCAGGACACTCCGGCGGGTACGCGGGCCGAGGCGCCTGACAAGTCATCGAGGTCGGGATCAGGTTCCGCCGCCATCTGCTCCGGCTCGTCAGCGCGGACGATGCCGATCCCGATGAGGACCAGCACACCGCCGACGATCTGCAGGGTCTGAAGGTGCTGGCCGAGACCCAGCCACGCGAACACCGCGGCGAATAGCACCTCGCACAAGCCCACGAAAGACGCGAGCTTCGCGCCGAGGATCTGCGCCGCGGGAATGCCGGTCGCGTACGGGATGGCGCCGGCGATCAGCGCCAAGCCGAGCACCGGCACGACCCAGCTGGTCCGGTGGTGAAGGAAGACCACCGAGTGTGTCGACACGTTCATGCCGACGGCGTGCACGAGGCCGAGCAGCAGCAGGCAGGCAGCACCGATCGCCATGCCACCCCACGCCATTGCCAGTGGGGGCAGACCACCGTCGTCCAACCCGGCGGCGATGACGAAGAACGTCGCGAGACCGACCGCCGCGCCGAGGCCCCACACCACCCCGATCAGGTTGAGGTGCTGCTGGCCGCTGATGTTCAGCACCAGCACGAGGCCAGCCATGACGACGACCACACCGGCGATCGTGAGTGGCTGTGGGCGCTGCCCGTGACGCACCCACTGCCAGGCCACGATCAGCACGATCCCGAGGTACTCCAGCAGCAGAGCGATCCCGACCGACAGGTGCTCGACGGCGTTGAAGTAACACAGCTGCGAGCCCGCGACGGCGATCACGCCGTAGCTGAGCATGACGCGCGACGTTCCGGCCACGCGCGACCACTGGCCGCGCATCGCGAGAACGGCAGGGACGGTTAGGGCGAGCGCCGCGATCAGGAGGCGGACGGTCACGGCCGCCGCGGGCGACCAGCCGGCATCGAGCAGCGAGGTGGCGAAGGTCCCGGACGTCGCGAACGTCGCTGCCGTGAGCACCGCGAGGCCAAGACCCTGCGGCTGCGACACCGCCCGAGGCGACGTGGATACCGTCATGATTGACCTCCTTCGCGACCGAGTTGTGAGACGCTGCTTGTCGAGATGTAATGAGTCAGGCGTGCTTATGCTGATGACGCTAGAGGCCAGCCATGTCAGGAGTCAAGTTGATTTTCGCTCATGACACCGAGGTTGCTCTGCAAGCCGCCGCGGCCCTCGTGAACACCGTCGACGGCGACGAGGAGCTGCTTCCCGATGTCGCCTCGCTCGACGAGTTCGTGACCGCCTGGGGATGGACCGGAGACCGCACCCACGACCTGGCCGAGCTGCGTGCGGTCCGCCAGCTCCGCCAGGAGCTGCGCGAGTTCTGGTCGTCGGACCGCGACGAGACGGTCGCGCGGGTCAACCGGATGCTGCGGGAGATGAACGCGGTCCCGCAGCTGGTTCGCCATGACGACTGGGACTACCACCTGCACGCGACGCCGCCGCAGGCGCCGCTGGCGACCCGAATGGCCGTCGAGGCCGCCATGGCGCTGACCGATGTGGTCCGCGCGGACGAGCTGAGCCGGCTGCGGGTCTGCGGCTACCAAGGGTGTGGCAACGTCGTCGTCGACCTGTCGAAGAACCGCTCGAAGCGTTACTGCGACTCCGGCTGCGGTAACCGAGCGGCGGTCGCGGCGTACCGGGCACGAAAGGCGGACACCATGGCGAGCACCCAATGACCGGCGCGACGCCGAGAGTGGGCGTGATCTTCCGGCCGTCGCTGCCGCCCGAGCGGCTGCAAGGGTTCGTGGACGCAGCCGAGTCCGTCCTCCTCGACGAACTGTGGTTGTGGGAGGACTGCTTCCAAGAAGGCGGCCTGTCCAGCGCCACGGCGGCGCTCGCCTGGAGCACCTCGCTCCGGGTCGGCGTCGGCCTGCTTCCCGTGCCGCTGCGCAACCCGGCGCTCGCCGCCATGGAGCTGGCAACGGTGGAAAGGCTGTTCCCCGGACGATTCGTGCCTGCCGTTGGGCACGGCGTGCTGGCGTGGATGGACCAGGTCGGCGCGGGTGCGGCGTCCCCCATGGGCCTGCTGCGCGAGTGGGTCACCGCCGCGCGGTCGCTGCTCCACGGGGAGACCGTCACGACGGACGGCGACTACGTCCGGCTCGACGCGGTCGCCCTCGACTGGCCGCCCACCCCGCCGCCGCCGCTGCTCGTCGGGGCCCGCGGCCCCAAGACGCTCGCGCTGGCCGGCGCGCTCGCGGACGGGATGGTTCTCGACGTACCGATCACGCCCGAGGGGGTACGACGGGCCGTCGAGACGGCCGCCGCCACCCGACCGCACGAGGTCGTCGTGTACCTGGAGTCGGCCGGAAGAGACGCCGGCGAGCTCGCGACGACCATGGCGGAGTACGCCGACGCCGGGGCGACCACCGTGGTCGTCCAACCGGCAGAGGACGACCCCGACGTGGACGCGACGATCCGGCTCACCGGGCAGGCCCGCGAACTGTTCCGAGACAGCACGGGTTCCTGATCAACCCGGTTGGCCCATGGCGGCCTCGACCGTTCCCTGTTGCGTTTGCCGTGGGTGTGCTTTATTTGACCGTATGGGTTAACTGCCGGGGAAGGTCACCCGATGTTGGATACCGAGTATGAGCGGGCATTACGGGTTGCGACCGAAGCAGAGAGCCGCTATCTGGAAGCCGTGCGTCGCGGCGAAGAGCGCGAGCTGCTGACCGACCTCGCCATGGAATCACGCGACGCGTGGGTCGCGGCGGCCACCATGTGCGAGCTCGGTGAGGACGCCGCCAGGTCCCGGATCGCCGCACTCCCATCGCTTCCGCACGACGAGGCGCTGAATGGCGCGTGGCTCAATCGGCGGAACTGGGCGGCATGCGGTGAGGATGCCGCCGGACGTGCCGAGCTGATCGGCGCGCTCATCGACGCGCATCGGGGAGCGGCGTTGCGCACCCGACGGATGTCACAACTTCTCGGGAATCAGACCCGCGGATAACCATGCAGCGGCTCGCCTCGGGTTGCGCGTTATCGACCCCGATGGCGGGGTATCAGCCGACCACGACCCTCGAGGGATGGAGGCTGGCATGGCACGCAGCAGCGTCAAGGACGACGCGCAGTACGAGGCGATCGACGGCTGGTCATCGATGAGCAAGGGGCAGCTCATCAACGCGCTGTGCACCCACTGACCGACGGCGGACGACGAGTGGTGGACAGCCTCTGGCTGCCAAACGGAGGCTCGGTCCCGCTGGTCGACGGGATGCGGATCGGCCGCGATTCGGGCTGCGAGGTACGGCTGCTCGAACGCTCGGTCAGCCGAGAGCACGCCGCGATCCATCACGGAACCTTCGACCGGTGGTACGTCGAAGACCTCGGCAGCCGCAACGGCACGTACCTCGACAAGACCAGGTTGGCGGCCGGAACCAGGGCGTGGCTGCGCGACGGTTGTCATCTCGATATCGCCACGGTCCGGCTCGTGGTGTCACTGCCTCCCGACGCCACCGATGCCGAGAGCACGACATCCTTGGAGCTCCCCGATCTGGCGCCGACCGTCGCGTTGTCGCCGTACCAGCTGCAGGTGGTCCAGCACCTGGCCGCGCCATGGCTGTCCGGCGACGAGGAGCCGGCCTCGAATGCCGCCATCGCGGCGGCACTGGGAACTCCCGCGGCAACCGAAGCGGTGAAGGCGGCGCTGCGGCGGATCTACGTCAAGGTCGGCCTGTCGGACGCTCCGGATGCCGGGAAACGCCGGTCGCTGTGCCGGCTAGCCCGCGAGCAAGGGTGGGTCTGAGGACGCGCTGAGTGCTGAGGTGACCGGATGCGTCACCTCGGTGACGACCAGCGAGTAGCCCCGTTTTCCCACCGAACCGCCGGGGATCAGTACTGCATCCGCTGTGGTGCACGTCACAAGCGCTGACACCGCAGCCCTCATCTGACCAGGGAGGTCTCCATGTCGGGAACCATCGTTCTCGTCATCGTCATCGTCGCCGTCGTCGTACTGGCTGCCATCGCGATCGCGGCGGCTCGCAGTGCTAAGCGGCGGTCGGCACTCAAGCAACAGTTCGGGCCGGAGTACGACCGCACCGTGCAGGACAACGACAGCCGCCGCAAGGGCGAACGCGACCTTCAGGCGCGCACCGAGCGTCGCGAACAGCTCGACATCCGGCCGTTGTCGGCGGACGCGGCGGAGCGTTACCGCTCCGAGTGGCGGATGGTCCAGGAGCGTTTCGTCGACGCCCCGCCGGAGTCCGTCGCGATGGCCCACACCCTGCTGACCTCGGCGATGAGCGACCGCGGGTACCCCACGAGCGACCAGGACGAGCGCGCGTCGCTGCTCTCCGTCGACAACGCCGACGTGGTCGACCACTACCGCAGGGGCGCCGAGACCGAGCAGCGCTGGCGCACCGAGGGTTCGTCGGACACCGAGGACCTGCGCCAGGCGATGCAGCACTACCGGGCGGTCTTCGACCGCGTCGTCGGCGCGAGCGACACACCCGTCACCGGTGCGTCCGTCTCCTGACATGACCGACATCGGTCCATGGATGGTCACGGCTCACACCTGCGAACAAGCTAGGTACGTCGCTCGGTCGCAGGCTGAGTTGCAGGGGTGTGAGGTGACCGGGCTGAGCGTGTCCGGTGGCGCCGGCGGGATGTGGCATGTCAGTGTCACTGTTGCCGACGACACCGGACACCCGGAGAATGCCGCCGACGATGTGCAGGTGATTGACCTCGACGCACGGTGACCGACGTGGAGTGAGGATCACGGCGCTGGTGAACCGGCGCCGGTGTCGGACCGTGTCTAGCGGGAGTTGACCTGCTCGCGCGATGACCTGCGCCGGACGGAAGGACCATCCGCGTGATCCCCAAGACGATCGATGGCTTGCCGCTCCACCCGCTGATCATCCACGCCACGGTGGTCCTGCTTCCCGTGGCAGCGGTTGCGGTCCTGCTCGCCGGGATCTGGCCGCGGGCCCGGCAGTACCTCAACGTCGGACCGCTGGTGCTCAGCGTTCTTGCCCTCATCCTGCTGCCGATCACCTACAGGACCGGGGAGAACCTCAAGAAGGAAGTCGGCTCGACCCCAGCGATCGACCGGCACGAGCACCTGGCCCACCAGCTGCTGATCCCGGTGATCGGGCTGGTGGTCGCGGCGGTCGTGGTCGAGCTGGTCCGGCGCCGCGGCAGCGGTCGCCACCTCACCGCGGCCCGCGTCGACTCCGGAGCGGCGGGCCTGGCCGTGATCGCGGGCGTCCTGGCCGTCGTCTTTGCTGTCGGCACCATCGTCCAGACCGTCCGAGTCGGCGAGGCCGGCGCGCGGGCGGTGTGGGGCCACTCGGCGGCCGATGCGCCGCACCTGGTTGGGGCTCCGCTCCACCACGGCTTCGCCTAGGTCTCGGGACTCCGCTGCTCGAGGGCGGCGAGCCTGAGCTCGAGCTGGTCGACCCGATGGCGCAGCAGCTCCAGCTGCGCCTCGTCACCGAGCCGTCGCTGGGCACCGTGTCGCAGCCGCGGTGAGGCCTCGGCGCGGACGGCCACCGGCGCCAGCGGCACCAGCCGCTGCGGCCCGTGCGGGCCGTCCACTAACCGCGACGGGATCTGGTCCGAGCGGTACCAGCTGCGCAGCGCCGCCCGCGACACGCCTATCTCGCGCGCGGCCTGCTCGAGCGTCACCCAGTCCGAGCCCTCCATCGTGGCGTTGAGCTCGAGCTCGTCCTCCCAGGCGTCGAGCCGGTCTTCCCAGTCCATCCGAAGCCCCCTCGTCGGCATCTCCGTTGTCCCTATTAGTAGCATGGTATTGACGGGGTGCGGAGCAACGGTCACCCTGGTCGACATGTTCGAGCGATTCACCAAACGCGCCCGCCACGTCGTCGTCCTCGCCCAAGAGGAGGCCCGCGGTCTGCAGCACAACTACATCGGGACCGAGCACCTGCTGCTGGGGCTGCTCGGTGAGCCGGAGGGTCTGGCGGGTACGGCGCTGACCGCCGCCGGCGTCACCCTGGCGCCTACCCGCGACGCCGTCCGCGCTCGGGTGGGTCTCGGGAAGAAGCCGATCAGCGGCCACATCCCGTTCACGCCACGCGCGAAGAAGGTGCTCGAGCTGGGGCTGCGCGAAGCCCTCGCGCTGCACCACAACTACATCGGGACCGAGCACCTGCTGCTCGGCGTGATTCGCGAGGGAGACGGAGTCGGCGCGCAGGTCCTGCGCGATCAAGTCGGTGATCTGCTCGCGCTCCGGCTCGCGCTGCTCGACACCTTGCCGGCTCCGGAGCCTCGCATCGAGGGCCGCCGCTGGCCGCGCCGCGGGCGCCGGGTCGAGGGCGACGCCCCCGGCGACGCGGTCACCGAGGACGAGGTGAGCACCACTCGCGCCGCCGACGTCAGCCTCGACGAGGCCGCCCGGCTGGCCGGAGCCGGCCCGGTCGGCTCCCACCACCTGCTGCTCGCGACCCTCGCTGACCCCAACACCGCGGCCGCGCAGGCGCTGGCCCGGCTCGGCGTCGACCTCGACCAGGCTCGAGAGGCACTGCGGCAGGCGGAGGTCACGGGCACCAGCGACGAGCAGCCGGAAGAGGCCGGCCGGCGCACCATGCTGCTGCGGGTCACCGACGATCGACTGACGATCGAGGTCACCGACCCGCTGCTCGTCAGCGCGGCCCAGGCCGCGCTCCAGACGATCGGCGACCCCGGCGCCGAGGTGATCCGGGGCGACCTTCCGATCAGCGCGAGTCTGACCAAGGTCTGGGACGCGACGCACGACAGCCTGCAGGACATCCGCCGACGCGCCGAGATCGCGAAGGCACATCCCTCGGATCCCGACGTACCCACCGAGCCCGCCAGCTGAGCACTATCTTGTCGCCGGGCCTCCGAACGACGACGGGAACCAGCGATGGCACAGCCGGACGACGACGCAGCCGAGGGCGATCCGGTCGCCGATGCGGCCGGCCACCTCCGGCGAGTGGTCGGCGTGAAGCCCGACGGCCGGCGGATCAGCTACTACGTGCGGGGTACGGCGGACTCGGCCCGACCCGCGACGGCCGACCCGGATGAGTGAGCGGCGCTACGACCCGACCACGACGGAATGGGTCACGTTCGCGACGGCTCGACAGGACCGGACGTTCCTTCCGCCGGATGACGTCTGCCCGCTCGACCCGCAGCGTCCCGGCGGCCCGCCGACTGAGATCGACCGGGCGGACTTCGAGATCGCGGTGTTCGACAACCGGTTCCCGTCGCTGCTCCCCCACCCGCCGGATCCCGACCCGGTGGGCGACGACCTGCTGCAGGTCGCGCCGTCGCACGGACGGTGTGAGGTGGTCGTCTACACCCCGGACCACTTCGGGTCGCTGGCCGCGCTAGGTGTCGCCCGAGTGCGGACATTGGTCGATGTCTGGCGCGACCGGTACCGCATCCTCGGGGCGCAGTCCGACGTCCGGTACGTCATGCCGTTCGAGAACCGGGGCGCCGTGGTGGGTGTCACGCTCTCCCATCCGCACGGCCAGATCTATGCCTATCCCGACATCCCGCCGCTGCCGTTGCGCGAGCTGGGCGTGGCCGCCGATCACCTCAAGCAGACCGGTAAGTGCGTGCAGTGTGACGTCGTCGAACGCGAGCAGCGACAAGGGGTGCGAGTCGTCGCCGAGTCCGGCGGCTGGATCGCCTACGTGCCGTTCTGGGCCAGGTTCCCCTATGAGCTGCGGCTGGTGCCGCGCGCGCACCGCAGCTCGCTGACCGCACTGTCCGACGCCGAGTCCGACGGCCTGGCCGAGCTGTTGGTTCGCGTGCTCGCCGGCTACGACCGGCTGTTCGGCTTCCCGCTGCCGTACGTGATGGCGCTGCATCAGGCGCCTACCGACGGCGGCGACTGGGAGGCGGTCAGCCACCTCCACGTCGAGCTGGCTCCGCCCAACCGTTCCGCCGACAAGCTGAAGTACCTCGCCGGCTCCGAGCTGATGGGTGGCGCGTTCATCACGGACATCGCCCCGGAGACGACCGCGGCCACGTTGCGGGAGCTGTGCCGATGACCGACGCGGCCGGCTCGGCGATGGCTGCGGCGGATGGCTTCGAGGCTCGCTTCGGTCGGCGGCCGGCGGGGGTGTGGAGCAGCCCCGGCCGGGTCAACCTGATCGGTGAGCACACCGACCATCAGGGCGGCGTGGCCCTGCCGTTCGCCATCGATCGACACACGTTCGTCGCTGCTGCGCCGCGCGACGACGGCATGGTGTGCGTTGGATCGGCGCAGCACGAGGGCGAGCTGGTCGAAGCGGCGGTCCGTGACTGGCCGGTTACTGGTCGCTGGGCCGACTACCCGTTGGGCGTCGGCTTCGTGCTCCACGACGAGGGTCTCGCGACCACCGGCGCTGACCTGTGGATCGACTCGACGCTGCCGGCCGGATCCGGCCTGTCGTCCAGCGCGGCGCTGACCTGCGCGACTGCGCTCGCCCTGCTGGACCTTGCCGGCACGGTCGCCTCCCGAGAGCGCGTCGCCCGCGTCGCCCGGCGCGCCGAGACCGAGGTGGTCGGTGCCCCAGTGGGCCTGCTCGACCAGACCGCCGTGCTGTTCGCCGAAGCGGGCACGGCGCTGCTCATCGACTTCCAAGAGCGGACGCCGACCCACACCCCGGTCGCCCTGCCCGGCGCGCCCTGGCAGCTCGTCGTCATCGACACCAGAGTCCGGCACAGCAACGCGACGAGTGGGTATGCCGATCGCCGTACCTTGCTCGAGCAGGCGAGGCTGCGCCTGGAGCTGGACTCACTGTCCGCGCTCGACCTCAGGCAGCTGCGAGCCAGCGAGGGTCGGCTCAGCGCCGCGGAGTACGACGCCGTGCACCACATCGTCAGCGAGAACGCGCGGGTGCTCGACACGGTCGCCGCGCTGGGTCGAGATGACGTCATCGCGGTCGGCGACCTGATGGTGCGATCCCATGAGTCGCTGCGCGACGACTTGCAGGTGAGCTGCCCGGAACTCGACCTTGCGGTGCTCGAGTCACTCGACGCGGGAGCCGTGGGTGCGCGCATGACCGGCGGCGGGTTTGGGGGGTCCGCCATCGCGCTGGTGGAAACCGCCTACCTGTCCGGGCTGGCGGCCCGGGTAGAGGCTGCGTTCCAGGCCGCTGCTTTCACCCGACCTGAGATCTTCGCCGTCCATCCGGTCGCGGGGGCCGGCCGCGTCGAGGTGGCGGGCTAGGCCGGTGCCGGGCGGGGGCTGGGTCGCTCCATGACGGTCGGCCCGGGCTCCGAGAACCCGAACTTGCGGTAGAGATCGTGGGCGTCCTTCGTGAACAGCAACCAGCGAAACGACGCACCCGGCCCGTTGTCGATCATCTCCTCGAGCAACGCCTTGCCCAGGCCGCGGCCGCGGTGCTCGCTCAATACGTAGACGTCAGCCAGGTAGCCGAAGCCCGATCCGTCGGAGACCGCTCGGGCGAAGCCGACCATCTCGCCCGCCTCCGTGTAGACACCGACGACGCGCCAGGCTGCGGCCAGCTCGTGCTCGACGTCCTGGCGGGTTCGCCAACGCCCCCAATACGCCTCGGTGCCAAGGAACGACCACAGGGCGTCGAGGTCGACGCGTCGAGGATCGTCATCGATGTCATACCCGTTGTGGACCCACACCTGGGCCATGATGCTGCATCGACCTGGTGTCGGAGACGTGCTGCTGGTCGATGTCGTGTTGCGCGGCCCGCACCAGCGGCGAGGTGTCCAGCAGGACCACGCCGGCGGCGACGCAGCCGGCGGACACCGCGACTCCGGCGACGGTCCCCGGTCCGGTCCCGATCCGCTCGCCGAAGGCGTAGATCGCCAACAACGAGGCGATAAGCGGTTCCCCGACGTCGATCAGCGGCAGCGACACCGACAGCGGCGCGAGCCGGAAGGCGGTCTGGGCCAGCAGCAGGCCAGTGATGGCGACCACTGCCATCAGCCAGGGCTGGAAGTGCAGCAGCGCGCGCACGCCGTCGCTGCTGAACTGGTGTCCCACGACCTTGGTGAGCACGGCGAGCGCTCCGAAGCAGACGCTCGCCGAGGCGGCGAGCAGGCTGGCCCGAAGCATCGGTCGGCCCAGCTGGGTCTCGGCGACGAACACCAGCACGGCGACCGTGACACCGACGCCGAGCATCATGCCGAGCCAGGTACCCGCCGGGATGTGAGTGCGCTCACCGGTCGGGTGCGCGACGAGAACGAAGCTGGTGATGCCGGCCGCCACGAGGGCCGCCCCGCTCCACTCCCGGCGACCCAGCCGCCGGCCACCCAGCATCGCCGCCAGCGGCAACGCGAACAGCAGCTCGGTGACGATCAACGGCTGAACCAGTACGACGGGAGCGAGGAACAGCGCGACCGCTTGCAGCCCGTAGCCAACGAAGGAGCCCGCCAGGCCGGCTAGCCAGAGCCGGTCGTGCAACAACCGAACCAGCAGCCGTGGGTCGATGCCCTCGGCAGCATCAGTCCGGCGACTCGCCCGCATCTGCGCGACGTTGGCCACAGCGAAGGACGCAGCCGCTCCGAGCGCGAGCGGTCCGGCAACCGTCAGGCCTGCTGTCGTCATCGCTTAAGACTCTGCCGGGATCCGGACCGTTTTGCTAGTCCGATACCGGCGTCACGAGACCGGCTCGTCGTTGTGGAGTGAGTCGATCAGCAGGCCCAGGCCGATTCCGAGCATCCAGACGTCCTTGCTGACCGCGATGCCGTTCTGGGTCGGCCAGATGCTGTTCGGCTTGTGCAGCGCCGGTGTGCGCCAGTACATCCCGAGCAACGAGCCGGCGAAGCCCGTAAGGGCAGCTCCGGCCGCGGCGTTGGACACCGTCGGAGCGAGCAGCAGCGCGCCGGTGACGATCTCCCCGGCTGCCAGCACCTTCAAGAACCGGGCCGGCGGGATCGGCGCCAGGAAGGGGAACGCCCCGGCCGCCATCCCGTGGACGCCGGCCGCCTGTTCCGGCGAGCCGTGCCATTTCTCCCACCCGGAATGCAGGATGAAAGCTCCCGTCGCGACGCGACCGGGGATGTCTCGAGCCTTGTGTCGCAGTCGCACGATGTTTCCTCCAGGGAGCGGGTCAGAACCCGGGAAAGGCCCGACGCAGGTTGTCGAGGTCGACGCCGGTGATGTCCAGCGGCGGCGTGTGCTCGTCGTCGAGTCGGCCATAGACCAGCCGCACGAAGGCCTCCGCCGGAAGGGTCACGGTGGCCTCGGTGTCGCCCTCGTCGGATTGGGTGAGAGTGACCCCGTCGCTGCCGGCCTGCAGGAGCAGCTGCCGGGCGGGCGCCTCGGTGGTAACGAGCACGACGACCGGGGAGTCAATGGGCTTACCGGCGTGCTGCACCATCACCTCGAGGGTGTCGACGAGCAGCTCGACCGCATCGGCGGCGACGGTTGCCTCGGGGTCGTCCATCACCGCCACATCCCAGGTATGCAGCGCGTGCTCGCCGAGCCGGAACCGCAGCAGACCGGCCAGGTCCTGCTCACTACCGAACATCTGGATTCGCCAGCTGGCGCGCTGCTCGGGATCGAGGGCATCGATGGCAGCGATGAAGGCGGCATCCGCGGCGATCGCGTCATGGACCTGGTCCGACGGCGACTTCGCGTTCCACTGCGCCCAGATCGGCTGGAACTCCTCGATTCCTGGCGCCTCGCGGCCGTCGACTCCGGCCGCCAGCACGGCCGAGAAGATCTCCGCGCCGGACCCGATATGAGACAGCACGTCGGCGATCGTCCACTCATCGGCGTACGACGGTCGGGCTACTTCGTCGTCCGACAGCGGAGCGACCAGGTCGGCAACCCGGCGATGGGATGCCTTGACGGCAGAGAGCCACGCGTCAGCCACTGAAGTGTCCCCGGGGGTTGCCACGGTCGCGACGTTAACATAAGCGTGGAGAGCTCCCCGTTTCGGGTTACGCTTCCCGCCATGACCTCCGCTGTCGTCCAGTTCGTGGCTGCGAGCGACACCTGCGGACGGCTTCGCGCGGACGCGGCCCGTAACCGCAGCGCGCTGGTCAACGCCGGTCTGGCCGTCTTCGGCGAACGCGGCCTCGATGCGCCGCTGGACGAGATCGCCCGTCGCGCCGAGCTGGGGAACGCGACGCTCTACCGCCACTTCCCGACCCGCTGCGAACTCGTCGTCGCGGTGTACGCGGAGACGCTGCGGGAGATCGTCGCGGCCGGCGAGGCGGCACTGGCGAACCCGGATCCGTGGGGCGGCTTCACCACACACGTCACCTTCCTGTGCGAGTTGCAGGCGAACAACCTGGGCCTGGCGGACCTGCTCACCACCCGGGTCGACGGCTCGGCGGAGCTAGAAGTGCTCCGCGAGCTCGCGCATGACGGGTTCGAACGGATCGCCGCGCGTGCCATCAAGGCCGGCTCGCTATCCGCCGACTTCCGGCCGGAAGATCTGGTGCTGCTGTTGATGGCCAACGCCGGCCTCGTGCGCCGAACGGCGGGGGCCGCACCCACTGCCTGGCGACGGCTGCTGAGCTACACGCTCAACGGCCTCGCCGCGTCGCCCGACGCGCGCCGAACGCCGGCACCGGCACCGGACGCCAGAGCGATCGACGCCGCCATGGCCGATGTGACCTGCTCATCCGGCGCTGCGAGCTCAGCGGGCGAACAGGTGCCAGCCGAGCCACCACCAGCCGAGTAGGACCAGCCAGCGACCGACCCGGCGCCGCTGCAGGACTCGCAGCGCATCCAGGGCCGACCCGATTCGGTCCGGCCGACGCAGGTGCCACAGGCTCAACGCCAGGGCGGCGAGGCCGAGCAACGCGTAGCCGAGCTCGGCCAGCCGGGCGGTGCTCATCGGCGCGCCAGCGCGGTGCTCATCGGCGCGCCAGCGCGACACCGAACAGCAGCCACAGCGCATAGGCGACGCTGCGACCGAGCCAGGCAGCGAGCACCGGAGCGGCGAGCGAGCTGAGGGTGGGATGACTGCCCCGGTCGCCAGCGAACAGCTCCACCAGTTCGACGACCACCACGAGCCCCGCCAGCAGCGCCCACCACCGCGCGCCGGCGGGTCGCGGGCGGGCTGGCCCGGTGGACCGCGTGAGCGCGGCGACGACGAGCACCGTGACACCGGCAATGGCGGCGGCAACGTCGGCGGCCACCGTGAACGGCCTGGCCAACCCGGCGACCGCGGCGTAACCGACGACGATCGTGAGGGTCGTCGCCGTGGTCGCAGTCGTCGCCACAGCCCCATCATCGACCCCGGCACCACTGCGTACGCTCGCACTCGTGGCGACTGTGGCGCAGGACCGGCAGGTGGGCCGTCACGACCTGCTGGAGTTCATCCGACCGCGTCATCGCGGCATCCTCGTCACGACCCGACGAGACGGCCGACCCCAGCTCTCGCCGGTCGCCATGGGCGTCGACTCCGACGGACGCGTGGTGGTGTCGACGTACCCGGAGCGCGCCAAGACCCGTAACGCACGCCGCCGCTCCGAGGGCTCGGTCTGCGTGCTGTCCGAGGACTTCGACGGCGAATGGGTGCAGGTCGACGGCAGCTTCGAGGTGCTCGACCAGCCGGCGGCAGTCGAGGCGCTGGTCGAGTACTACCGCAGCATCAGCGGCGAGCATCCGGACTGGGATGAGTACCGAGCGGCGATGGAGCGGCAGGGGAAAGTGTTGCTACGCCTCACGATCGAGCGCTGGGGACCGATCAGCCGTGGCGGTTTCCCGCCCCACCTCGTCGCTGGCGTCCAGACCTGAGCCGGTACGCCGGGCCGCGTACGCGGCGAATGCACCGGCGAGCGCGATCAGCACGGCTGACGTGATCAGCGCGGTGGTCAGGCCGCTTCGGAACGCGCCGTACGCCGCACTGATCACGCGGTTGACGATCGTGCCGTAGGACTGTGCGCTGCCCGGAGCGTTGCCTCCGCTCGGCACAGTGCCGCGCTCGACCGCATTGATGACAATCGACTGGAACGTGGCCGGGATTCCCAGCCGTTCTAGCCGGGCGGACAAGTCGGTCGTCAGGTGCGCGTTGACCAGCGCGCCGAGGACCGCAACGCCGAAGACGACGCCGAGCTGCCGGGCGGTGTTGGTCGTGGACGCCGCCATGCCGGAGTGCTCGGCAGGGACCAGCTCGAGGACGGTCGCGGTAACGGGAACGATCGCCGCGCCGATGCCGAGCCCGGCTACGGCAAGCGTGACCGCCAGCGGACCGAACGACGGGTGGACGACGATCAGCGGCTCGCTGGCGAGAATGCCGGCGGCCGCAATGAGGCAGCCGCCGGTCATCGTCCATCGGCCGCCACGGCGCGAGACCAAGCGGCCGGCGAGCCACGCGCCGAACACCATCGACGCCGCCATCGGCAGGAACAGCACGGCCGTGCGGTAACCCGTGTAGCCGACCACTTCCTGCAGGTACAGCGCGGTGAAGAAGAAGATCGAGAACGTGCCGAAGTACACCGCGAACGCCACGGTCAGGGCGGCGTCGAAGCGAGCCAGCCGGAAGTAGTGCAGGTCCAGCATGGGCCGGGCAGCGGCCCGCTCGACTCGAACGAACGTCCCGCCGGCGATCGACGCGACTGCGAACAGGCCCAGGATGACCGGGTCGGTGTAGCCACTGGTCTCGCCCTGGATGACCGCGACGATGACGGCGGCGAGCGTGAGCACCGCGAGGATCTGACCGGGTACGTCGATGGCGGAGACCTCGGGGTCGGCGCTCTCCGGGATGCGTCGCCACGCGAAGGCCAGCAGGACGATGCCGGCCGCCACGTTGAACCAGAACACGCCGCGCCAGTCCCACAAGCCGACGAGGATGCCGCCGACGATCGGGCCGAGCGCGAGCCCGAGGCACGAGACACCTGCCCACAGCCCGAGCGCACGCGCGCGCTCGCGGCGATCGGGGAACAGGTGGCGGATCACCGATAGCGTTCCCGGCTCGGCGGCGGCGGCCCCCACGCCCATCACGGCGCGGGCCGCGATCAGGACACCGACTGACGGCGCCAGCGCGCCCATCACGGATCCCGCCGAGAACACCGCGATACCGATCAGCATGAGGCGCTTGCGACCGAAGCGGTCGCCCATCGTGCCGCCGGTGAGCATCAGGCTCGCGAACGTGAGCGCGTAGGCGTCGACGATCCACTGCAACGACGTGACGCCGGCGTGCTCGCGGGTCTGGATGCTGCCGAGCGCGACGCTGACCACCGTGGTGTCGAGGACGGTGAGGGCGAGGATGGCGCAGACGACGATCAGTGCCCGACGCTGGTCGCGGCCGAGGGGGGTCATGGAGAGCTGCTGGATCCCGCGCTTGGGCAGGCCGCCGGGTGCGTCCCCTCGAGGGAGAGCAGCCCGCAGAAGCTGTCGAGGCTCACCAACCAGTGACCACCGACCTTCACCGCCGTACCGTGCTGGTGACTCAGCGCCGGCTTGCCGTCGATGGTGATCCCGTAGTTGACGACGGCACGGGTCGGCGACTTGATCGTGACGGACGAGACCTTCGCTGCCGTCCCGGTGGCGAGCGGGTTACCCGCCTGGGCGTTAATGACCGCGGCGACCTCGGACCCGTGCTGCAGCAACAGAATCTTCGCCGCGGCCGGCGTACTCCCCTTGAAGAACGTGACCCAGGCCTGCCTGATCTGGTTCGCCGCTCCGGCCGACGCTGGACTGGGACCGGAGGCGGAGGACGGTGGCGCGGACGCTACGGACGACGGCGACGGCCCGGCGCTGCCGGCCGAGGATGATCCGCCGCAGCCCGCGACCAGCAACAGCACCGCGAGCGCAGCGAGCGATCCGTGAACCACTCGGTCACGCTGTGTCACCACCCCTTTCTAACCCCTCGGGCAAGGGAATGGCCGAACCCGGTCAATCAACCGCCGAGATAGCTCATCTCGGCGCGTGCCGGCGCTGCGTCGGTCATGAGCTCCCGCAGCTCGGAGTACCGATCGGTACGACGGGCCCAGACGGCCGTGATGGCATCCCGCAGCTCGGCGTCCGAGGCCCCAGATCGGAGCACTGTCCGGAGGTCCTGACCCCGGCTTGCAAACAGGCAGGTGAACAGCTCGCCGGTCGCGGTGATCCGGGCCCGGGTGCAGTCGGTGCAGAACGGCTGCGTGACCGACGTGATGACACCGAGCTCGCCGGCGCCATCGGCGTACGTCCACCGCCGGGCGACCTCGCCGTACCGGTCGGGGACGGCGGGTTCGAGCGGGTGGACGGCCGCGATGAGATCGATGATCTCCGCTGCTGGCACAACCTCGTCGCGGCGCCAGTCGTTCGACGTGCCGACATCCATGAACTCGATCAGTCGCAGGATGTGGCCGTGCTCGCGGGCGTAGCCGACCAGGTCAAGCAGACCGGCGTCGTTGACGCCGCGCTGGATCACGGCGTTGAGTTTCACCGGCGCGAGTCCGGCCGCGGTGGCCGCGGCGATCCCGTCGAGCACCTGGGCTAGCGGGATCTTGGTGTCACCCATCGCGGCGAAGACGATCGGGTCGACGCTGTCGAGGCTCACCGTGACCCGCCCCAGCCCGGCGTCGCGAAGCGCCTTGGCCCGGCCGGCCAGCAGCGAGCCGTTCGTCGTCAGCGCGATGTCGTCAATCCCGGGGATGGCGGCGATGCTCGAGACCAGCGTCTCGAGGTCACGACGTAGCAGTGGCTCGCCGCCGGTCAGCCGCACCTTGCTCACGCCGAGCTCGGCGAACACCCGGACCAGCCTGGCGATCTCCTCGTAGCTGAGGATCTGCTCGCGGGGCAGGAACCCGTGATCCGGGCCGAATGCGTCACGCGGCATGCAGTAGGTGCAGCGGAAGTTGCACCGGTCGGTCACGGATACCCGCAGGTCACGCAGCGGGCGGCCGAGCCGGTCGATTGGGGACGAACCCGCGCCTGCCACCCACCGAGCGTATGTCGCGGCAGCCGGCGTCGCGGGGTGATACTTGCGTGAACACCTTTTGGAGGGGCGGCCCGTGCGTGACATCGCTGCCGGACTGCGGCCCCTGCTCGCCGCCGGCCAACCGTTTGCGATGGCCACCATCGTCGGGGTCAGCGGGAGCTCACCGCGTCCGCCGGGGACAGCGATGGTCGTCGACACCGACGGCGCCGCTCTCGGCAGCCTGTCCGGCGGATGCGTCGAGGGTGCGGTCTACACCGCCGCGGAGGAGGTGCTCGAGACCGGAATCGCGGTGGTCGAGACCTACGGGATCAGCGACGACGACGCATTCGCGGTCGGACTGACCTGTGGCGGGGTTCTCGACGTGCTGGTCCACCGCGTCGCAGGCGACGAACTCGACCAGGTGCGCGAGGTCCTGGACGCGCTCGACGCGCACGAGCCCATCGCCGTGGCGACGGTGATCGGCGGGCCGGCGCCGCTCGGGGCTCGGCTGGTCGTGAGTCCGGTCGGCACCACCGGGAGTCTCGGCGCCGTGGGGCTGGACGCGGCGGTGACCGACGACACCCGCGGCCTGCTGGCGGCGGGACGCGACGGTGTCCGCCACTACGGCGCGAACGGCGAGCGGCGGCTCGACGACGTCACGGTGATCACACAGTCGTTCACTCCGCCGGCACGGATGCTGGTCTTCGGCGCGATCGACTTCGCGGCCGCGGTCGCGCGGCTTGGCGTGTTCCTGGGCTACCACGTGACGGTGTGCGATGCGAGGCCGGTGTTCGCGAACCCGGCCCGATTCCCGGAGGCGCACGAGGTGGTCTGCGAGTGGCCACACGACTACCTGGCGCGTACGGCGATCGACGAGCGGACTGTGATGTGCGTGCTCACTCATGATCCGAAGTTCGACGTACCGCTTTTGGAAGTCGCCTTGCGATCTCCCGCGTCCTACATCGGCGCGATGGGAAGCCGGCGGACCCATGAGGACCGGCTGGCACGCCTGCGGGAACGCGGCGTCAGTGAAGCTGCCCTGGCGCGTTTGCACTCCCCCGTCGGTCTCGACATCGGCGCCCGCACACCCGAGGAGACGGCCGTGTCCATCGCGGCGGAAATCGTGCTGCGCCGATGGGGCGGAACCGGTCGGCGGCTCTCCGACATCGAAGGCGCGATCCATCGCGACACCGCGGCGGAGGCCGCGGCAACGGCCGGTTCGTGACGGCGGCCCGTGCAAGCCAGCGGGCTCATCGCGATCATGACGTTAGTCACGCATTTCGGCCGCGATCATGACGTTAGTGCGTGAGTAACGTCATGATCGCGACCAGCGGCGGACTAAGCGTCGTGATCGCGCGGGGTCAGAGCCGCGACACCGCGTCGCGGGTGCTGGCAAACGCGATGTCGGGCAGGTCGTCGGCCGAGAAGAACCCCGCATCGCTGGCGTCGTCGCCACCCCTCAACTCGCCACCGACGATCTCGGCCTCGAACGACAGGAAGAACGTCACTCCGCTCCCGGGTTCCCCGGCGTACACGTCGATGACGCGCCCGACGATCACGTCGAGGCCGGTTTCCTCGCGGGTCTCGCGGCGCGCCGTGTCACGCGGATCCTCGCCGGCGTCGACGAAGCCCGCGGGCAAAGCCCAGCGGCCGGCCTCGGGGCTCACGGCGCGCTGCACCAACAGGAGCCGACCCTCCGCGTCGTGTGCGACGACACCGACCGCCACCTTCGGATCGCGGTACGCCGTCCGGCCGCACGCCGCGCATCGTGGCGGCGTTGGCGGTTGCGCGTCGGGCAACGCCGCGCCGCAGCCGGCGCAGAACCGGGTTCCGGGTTGGGCATCGTGAGCCACGCAAACACGCTAACGGCCGGCGTGACGCACGATGGTCGGGTGCAGGTCGAGGAGCTCGAGACACCCATCGGCGTGATCGGGATCGCAGCCACGTCACGCGGGCTGGCGCAGGTGACGTTCCCGGGCACCCCGCTTCCCGTTGCCAGCGCGGACGACACCGACGATGACAGCGACGCGTCGGACGCCGCCGGGAAGCACCTCGCCGAAGCCAAGGCACAGCTCACGGCGTACTTCGACGGAACTGGTCGGGACTTCACGCTCACCATCGACTGGTCCGGCGTCGGCGGGCTGCGGCTAGCGGTGCTCGACGCGCTGCACCGCACGGTCGGCTTCGGTGCCACCACGACCTACGGCGCGCTCGCGGTCGAGGCCGGCAGCTCGGACGCGGCGCGGGCGGTCGGCGGCATCATGGGCAGCAACCCGGTGCCGATCGTTGTCGGCTGTCATCGGGTACTCGCCGCCGACGGGTTGGGCGGCTTCGGCGGCGGTCTGCGCACCAAGGAATGGCTGCTCGCCTGGGAAGGATCCCTCACCACGACGCTGGACCTCGGCCTCGACCCGTGACCGAGCCGTCCGACGAGCGCGAGCCACTGGCCGACCGACCGCTGTCGCTGCCCGCACCCTGGCGGCTGGCCATCGACGACCCCCGACGCGACGAGATCCTCGCTGCGCACGACGCGGCTCTGGCGACCGGCAGTGCCGGGTACGCCGATCCAGCCACCCGTCTGTTCGTGCTCACCGCGCGATTCCTGGCCGACCGGGGCTGGTGCTGCGGCAACGGCTGCCGCCACTGCCCTTACACCGTGGCCGAGACCGACTGACACGACCTGTCAGGAGCCCGCAGCGTGAGTTTGGGCCGGAGGCACTGACAAGTCGAAGCGAGCGGCAGTCAGCGCCCGCCGGGCCAGTGCCGCGGCCTCCCGTGGCGCCAACGGGTCGGAGCCGTCGACACGGATGCTCGCCACGGCGGATCGCGCTCGCTCGACCTCGTCGCGCAGCGACGGCGGTGCCGGACGGTCGCCCCGCTCCCGGATAGCGTCGGCCGCCACGAGCAACCGCCGC
Source organism: Mycobacteriales bacterium (assembly GCA_036267755.1). Classification (GTDB taxonomy): domain Bacteria; phylum Actinomycetota; class Actinomycetes; order JAFAQI01; family JAFAQI01; genus DATAVK01. The sequence goes on along the minus strand of DATAVK010000126.1, from coordinate 6,512 downwards.
ACCAAGGCCGCGGCCGCGTCGGTATCGGACCGGACCAGCAGCGCCGCGGTCTCAAGACAGATCGCGAGCGGGAAGGTGTACGTGAGGGCCTGCGCCGCGTCGATCGCGGCCACGACCCGCTCCACCGCGGCCTCGCGGTCGCCGGCGGCGAGCAGCGAGCGGGAGAGCACGCAACGAATCAGCGGCACCTCGCGATCAACGCCCAGCTCGGTGGCCTCGTCGTCGGCGGTGCGTCCGATCTCGACCGCCGTCCGGATGTCGCCGTCGGCGAGGGCCAGCCCGGCCGAGGCCGACAACAGCACCACCCGGGCGATTCGTCGGCCTTCGGCGAGCAGCGGCCGGGCCTGCGCGGCGTAGCTGCGCGCCTCGGCGAGCGCACCCACCTGCCAGCACACCATCGCCGCCGTCGGTAGCGTCGCGGCGAGTTGCGCCTCCGACCCGGCGACGCGGCACAGCTGGATCGCCTGGTCGGCGTACACCGCGCCCTCGGGTTCGGCGCGCTCGGCCAGCAGACACGCGAGCCCCATCGCGGCACCGACCTGCAGGTCAACGCCGTACGGCCCGGCTAGCTCGATGGCCTCTCGGACGTGCCCGACCGCGTCCGGCCCGCGGTCGCCGTCGTCGGCGAGCCCGCCCAGGTAGATCAGCGCCCGCGCGACGTACGCGTCGTCGACACCGCGCAACGCCTCGACCGCCGCGCCGAGCTCACGGATCGCGGCCTCGGTGTCACCCGCCCAGTAGCTGAGATATCCCAGCCCGTACGTTGCATAGCCGCTCCACACCGAACGCTCGGCGACGGCCAGCAGCCGGGACAGCCAGAACCGCCCCTCGCTCACCGACGTCGCCGCCCAGTAGCGGTGCAGCCGGAAAATGAGCTCCAACGCCCGGTCGCGGTCGACCCGGCCGTCGATCGCCGCGCCGAGCAACGAACGCAGCGGACCGAGAGCGCCGGTCACCTCGTCCTGGTAAGACTCCGGCGCGGTTCGGGCGTCCTCCGGAAGCATCCCGCGGATGGTCTCGGCGAGCCGCTCGTAGGTCGCGACCTCCTCGCCGTGCGCGTGCAGCAGCCCCGCAGCGAGCCGACGCAGATCGTCGTCCTGCCGGTACCGCCACCTCGGCCCGGCGCGGTCGACCGTCAGCATTCCGCGCACGGTCAGCTCCCGCAGCAGCCGCACGACCCGGACGGCGGGGATGCCGTCGTCGGCGACGACCGCACGCACCAGCGGCAGCGTGACCGGCCCGTCGAGCACGGCGAGCCGACGGAACACGGTGGCCTCGTCGTCGTCGAGCAGCAGGTAGCTGCCGCGCGCCACGGCGGCGAGCGGGTCGTCACCGTCGACGGCCTCGGCAAGGTGGTCGAGCAGATCCGGCAACGACATCGCCGCCAGCTGAGCTGCGGCGATCTCGATCGCCAACGGCAGGCCCGCGCACCGGCGCAGCAACGCGACGACCAGCGGCAGGGTGTCGGGGCCGAGCACCAGCTCACCCCCGGCGTCCCGGACCCGATGCCGGAGCAAACGCACCTGGTCGCTGACCTCGACCCCACCGCCCACGGGTGCACGATCCGCCAGGCCCTCAACTGCTACGACGTACTCGTCATCGATCGACAGCGGCACCCGGCTGGTCACCACGATGCTCAACGTCGGGCAGGCCGCCAGCAAGGCGGTCACCAGTGAGGCGGCTCCGTCGATCACCGCCTCGGCTCCGTCGAGCACGAGCAGCACCGGGCCGAGCGGTGCCAGGTACCGCGCCAGTGCCCCGACGGTGTCGCCGCCGACCGCGTTCGGGAGGACACCGAGCGCGACCGCCGGCGCGACCAGCGCGTCCTCGCTGACCGTGCCGAGCGACACCCACAGCCGGCCACCCAGGTACGTCGATCGGGCCGACGCACTCTGCGCCAGCTGGGCCACCAGGCGGGACTTGCCGACGCCACCTGCTCCGGTCACCGACACCAGCCGGGCGGCGCCGAGCGCGGCCCGCAGTGCGGATTGCTCCTCGCCTCGACCGATGAACGTCGTGCCGTACGACGGAACAGTCGCCCGCGTCGCAGTCGGCTGGTCGCTCAACGCCTCCAGGTAGACGGCGACCGTGGCCGGGCTCGGGTCCACACCGAGCTGCTCGGCCAACAGCGACCGGCAGGACTCGTAGGCGCGGACCGCGGCGGCGCGATCGCCGGCCTGGTCCAGCGCCGCGATCAGGGACCGGTGAGCCCGCTCCTCCAACGGGTACGCCGCGACCGCGGCCCGCGCCGCGTCGACGCCGCGCTGCCCGTCCGCGCTGCGGCCGGCCGCCACGACGAGCAGCTCGGTCGCCCACAGCGCCGAGGCATCGACGGCAGCGCGGTGTTCGTTCACCCACGCGGAGTCCTCCTCGGCCAGCAGCTGGCCGCCGCGCCGCCGGGCGATCGGCTCGAGCAGGTCGATCGCGGCACCGTGGCTGCCCGCGTCGACCAGGGCCTGCGCGGACCGGATCGACGCCGTGGCCCCGATGACGTCCACCGTCGTACCCGCTGCGAGCGCATATCCGGCGGTGGTCGTCACGATCAGCGCGTCGCCGTCACCGAGAGCCGGCGCCAGTGCGGTCCGCAGCGACCGGACCACGCCGCGCAGGGCAACCGGCCAGGTCGTGGGCCGCGAGTCGGGCCACAGCACGTCGGCGAGCCGGTCGGCGGACACCGACCCATCGGACAACGCGAGCGCCGCCAGCATCAGCCGGGCGCGCCGACCGCCGAGGGCATGGCTCGAGACGGATCCCCCCGGACCCGTGACCGTGACCGCTCCCAGCAGGTCCACCTGCACCGACGAAGTCTAGGTCGCCATTACCGAGCCGTTACCGGTTATCGCTGCACTGGCGGAAGCTCGCCATCGTGACCCTTGGAGGCACCGCATGTCGTCAATCCATCCCATCCGTCGACTCGCCGGCATCGCGGCGGTGTCGAGCGCGGCCGTCGTTGCCGCGGTCCTACCCACCGGCGCCGGCGTCGCCGGGGCAGCCCCGGCGCAGGCGCACGCCCATGGCCATCCCGCCGCGCTGATCGGCGCGCCGCTGGTCCTTGCCAGCCACAAGCAGTACAGCGGGTACGACGTGGCGACCGACGCCGCCGGCAACGCCTACATCGGCTGGATCGCGAACAGCGCCACGAACGACTCCGCGACCCGGACCGTCTACCTGTGCACGTTGCGACCCGGCGCCACCTCCTGTCTCGGTGGAATCCAGTCGGTCGGCTCGCTCGGCATCGCCTCCGCCGAAGGGCTGCGCGTCCTGGCCACGCGGGCCGGTCACGTCACGCTGATCTGGTACCACCAGAAGGCGGGCACCAGCCCGGCGGTCGGCGAGATCGCCGAGTCGACCTCAAACGCCGGCGGACCCCTCACGGCGCCCACCGACGTTGCAAGCGCCCCGGGTGAAGGGGAGCTGTTCGATGCTGAGCTCGGACCAGGCGGCACCATCTGGACGGTTGCCTACGCTGGCCTGCCCGCCACCAGCGTGCTGGTGCATCCGGGCCTCTCGGCACCGGCACAGTCCGTGAAGCTGCCGTGGAGCCCGGGGTTCGCCCAACTCGCGTTCGCCGGCAGCAAGCCGATCATGAGCGTCGAGAAGGACGCCGCCATCACGACCGGCCCGGCGTACGGGTCCGAGTCCGGCGGCCACTGGTCGGCCTTCCACGCGCTGCCCGGGACCTGGGCAGTCGGCCATAATGCCGACCTCACCGCGACCGCCCGCGGCGTGCGCCTCATCACATCGATCGGCAATGCGTCCTACCGGCCGGTGATCTCGAAGTGGACCGGAAGCAGCTTCAGCCGGCGGGCGCTGACGGCGGACAACAGCAACTGCGCGCCGACCAGCCACGATGCCTACTCCGACGGCAGCGGGCGGTTGGTAGACGTCGCGGACGAGTGCGACACGAAGCTTGCGATCGCTGACTTCCCGAACGACAGCTCAGCGGCCATCTTCCGATTTTCCACGATGGGCCTGCCGGCCGATGGCGAGGCACAGATCGCCAGCACTGCGCGCGGCATCGGCTTCGTGGCCTGGACCGTCGAGGACGGCTCGACCGGTGATCGGCTGCGCGTCGTACGGGTCCGGCTGCCAGATCGGACAACGAGCGTCACGAAGCGGAGCGGGAAGAACCGAGTCACCGTCACCGGCCCGATGTCCTGCCTGCCCATCGTCTCGACGCCGATCCACGTCACGGCGCACCACGCCAAGGGGTGGACGGTCGGCAGCAAGAGCCTGCGGCTCGGCAAGAAGAAGCTTCACCGCTCGTCGTTGGACGGGAGCACGTTGACCGCCGGCAAGCTCTACAAGCTGACCGGATCGGCGGTGTTCCACCACGGCAGCCACCACAAGAAACTGAAGGCAGTCCTGAAGTTCCGGAGCTGCCCGACGGGCTGAACTGGGGGGATCAGCCGCCTGCCGGCGTGACCCGGGTCGCAAGCTCGGGTCGCGCCGGCAGCACCGTGGGATGGCAGATCGCCGCGAGCGCCTCGACCCCGTCGACCAGCCGCGGACCCGGCCGGACATAGGCGGCATCGGCATCCACGGCCCACACCGGTACGCCGGGAGGCAGCACACCCTCGTCGATCGCAGCGCGGGCCAGGTCGACCGCGCCGGCCAGGCGGTACCCGCACGGTGACACCACGATCAGGTCCGGCGCGGAGGCGGCGATCTGTTGCCACGTCGTCTCGACCGAGCGCTCCCCCGCTGTACCCAGCACCGGATCCCCGCCCGCCGCAACCACCATGTCCGGCACCCAGTGCCCGGCCGTGAACGGCGGGTCGGTCCACTCCAGTACGGCGATCCGCGGGGTCGGTCGGCCAGCCACCGCGTCCGCCACCGCGGCCAGCCGGGCACACAGCTCCGCGGCGAGTGCCACGGCGGCGGGCCGATGCCCGGTGACCGCACCGATGGTGACCACGGACTCGACCACCTCGTCGAGCCGGCCGGGGTCGACGGTGAGCACGTCCGCGCGGCAGCCCAGGTGCTCGAGCGCGTCGTCGACCGTGGTGACGTCGACCGCGCACACGGCGCAGAGGTCCTGGGTGAGCACCAGGTCGGCGTCCAGCGTGGCCAGCGCACCCTCGTCGAGGTGGTAGAGGTCCTCACCGGCCACGATCCGGGCCTTGACCTCGGCGTCGATCTGGCCGGGCGTGAGTCCCGGGGTCAGTGCCGAGGTCGACACGATCTGCCGATCCCGCGCCTCGACCGGGAAGTCGCACTCGAACGTCACGCCGACCACATCGTCACCGGCGCCGACGGCGAAGCAGATCTCGGTCGTGGACGGCAGCAACGACACGATCCGCACGCTCGCCACGCTACCGAGGGCCCGGCGTACCCCTAGATGAGCGAAGTTGGTCGTGACACGCCACAAGATGTGGTGTGTCGCTACCGGCAACCCGCCCGACGGGGTTCTAACGTCAGGCCCGCAGCTGGTTCGGCCGCCCCGCCAGGTCGGTCGTCGCAAGAGGGAACCCGGTGTGAGTCCGGGACTGCCCCGCAGCGGTGAACGGGAACGACCGCCGTCAGACGCACTGGGTCGCCAGACCTGGGAAGCGACGGCCACTAGGAAAGCCCGAGGAGTCGATCCGTCGACCCCAAAAGCCGGCCCGTGAGTCCGAAGACCTGCCAGTGCACCGCGCGCGACGCGCGTGGTGGTCCGAACGCTCGCGAGGAGAGAGCACACCCATGACCGTTGTCGAAAACCAGCCCGTTCTCGAAAACCCCGGTACCCCCGACACCGCAGCTATCTACCTCGGCGACGAGGACCCGCCCGCCGCGCCTCGTCGTACCCAGATGCAGGTCCGCAAGCGCAACGGCGAGCTCGAGCCGGTCGACGGCAACAAGATCGTGCGTGCCGTCGAGCGTTGCGTCGTCGACCTCGACGACGTCGACCCGCTGCGCGTCGCGACCCGCACCATCTCCGGGCTGTACGACGGAGCGACGACCGCCGAGCTCGACCGGCTCTCGATCCGGACCGCGGCGGAGCTGATCGGCGAGGAACCCGAGTACTCCCGGCTCGCCGCCCGGCTGCTGGCCGGCTACATCGGCAAGGAGGTCCGCGGCCAAGGGATCCACGCGTTCAGCCAGAGCGTCGCGATGGGTCACTCGCAGGGCCTGATCAGCGACCAGACGGCGGCCTTCGTCGCTACCAACGCGCGCAAGCTCGACGATGCGATCGACGACTCCGCCGACCTGCGGTTCGAGTACTTCGGGCTGCGCACGGTCTACGACCGTTACCTGCTCCGACACCCGCACACCCGCGCGGTCATCGAGACCCCGCAGGTCTTCATGCTGCGGGTGGCCTGCGGCCTGGCCCGGACCCCGGTCGAGGCGATCTCGCTCTACCGCCTGATGTCCTCGCTCGCCTACCTGCCCAGCTCGCCGACCCTGTTCAACTCCGGCACCACCCACCCGCAGATGTCGTCGTGCTACCTCGTCGACTCGCCCAAGGACGAGCTGGACAGCATCTACGACCGCTACGCCCAGGTGGCGAAGCTCTCGAAGTTCGCCGG
>DATAVK010000125.1:0-33107 GCA_036267755.1 Mycobacteriales bacterium | reverse complement strand
GATGGACCCCGTTCACCCGGAGCTCGCCGAGGCGCTCTCGGAGATCCTGGCCGAGACCTACGGCGTGATCGTCTACCAGGAGCAGGTGATGGCGATCGCGCAGAAGGTCGCCGGCTACACCCTCGGTCAGGCCGACCTGCTTCGCCGCGCGATGGGCAAGAAGAAGAAGGCCATCCTCGACAAGGAGTACATCCCCTTCAGCAACGGGATGAAGGCGAACGGCTACACCGAGCCCGCGGTCGCGAAGCTGTGGGAGACGCTGATCCCGTTCGCCGACTACGCCTTCAACAAGTCGCACTCGGCGGGCTACGGCCTGGTGTCGTACTGGACCGCGTTCCTCAAGGGCCGCTATCCCGCGGAGTACATGGCCGCGTTGCTCACGTCGGTGCGGGACGACAAGGACAAGAGCGCGCTGTATCTCCACGAGTGCCGGCGGATGGGTCTCAAGGTCCTGCCACCGGACGTCAACACCTCCCACGCCGACTTCTCGCCGGTCGGCACCGACATCCGGTTCGGTCTCGAGTCGATCCGCAACGTCGGCGCGAACGTGGTCGCCTCGATCTGTGCCACTCGGCGGTCGAAGGGCGCGTTCGCCGACTTCGCCGACTTCCTGGCCAAGGTCGAGCCGGTGGTCTGCAACAAGAAGGTCATCGAGTCGCTGATCAAGGCCGGTGCCTTCGACTCGCTCGGTCACACCCGGCAGGGGCTGCTCCGGGTGCACGCCGAAGCCGTCGATGCGTGCATGGACACCAAGCGCGCCGAGGCGGTCGGCCAGTTCGACCTGTTCGGCTCCGGCGACGGTGACGGAGCCGCGCCGAGCCTGGGACTCGAGCTCACCATCCCGGTCACGGAGTGGGAGAAGACGACGCTGCTGGCCTACGAGCGAGAGATGCTCGGGCTGTACGTCTCCGACCATCCGCTGCTCGGCATCGAGCACGTGCTCGCCGCGGCGGCGGACTGCTCGCTCGCGTCACTGTCCGGCGAGGAACACCGCGACGGCGAGATCCTGACCGTCGGCGGGATCCTCTCGACGGTCACCCGCAAGATGACCAAGCGCGGCGACGCCTGGGCCACCGCGACGCTCGAGGACCTCGAGGGCGTCGTCGAGGTGTTGTTCTTCCCGGCGTCGTACCTGGTGTGTGGCGTCCACCTCGCCGAGGACGCCGTGCTGCTGATCCGGGCCCGGCTGGACAAGCGGGAGGACGTGCCCCGGCTAATCGCGATGGAGGTCTCGGTCCCGGACGTCTCCGAGGGACCGCGCGGCCCGATCACGCTCGCACTGCCAGCGACCCGCTGCACCCCGCCGGTGGTCGACCGGCTCAAGGACGTGCTGGCGACGCATCCGGGCACCACCGAGGTCCGCCTCGAGCTGCAGTCCGGCGGCCGGTCGACGGTGCTGCGGCTCGACGAACGGCTGCGCGTCACAGCGACACCGGCACTGATGGCCGACCTCAAGGAGCTGCTCGGAGCCGGCTGCCTCGCTGTCTGAAAGCGCTGTCTGAAGCGCTGTCTGAAAGTTCTCAGCGTGGGGTATTACGTTTTTTGCGATGACCCTGCAACGCTCCGTGACGACGGCCGCTGCCCGCCCGGAGCGGATGAGCCCAACCTCCGTGACGCGGATCGACGGGCTTACCGGGCTCCGGTTCTTCTTCGCGCTTCTGGTGGTGTGCCACCACAGCGTGCAGCACTGGTTCGGCCCGGCGTCGTACCCGGTCGCTGACTTCGGCTACATCGGCGTCGACCTGTTCTTCGTCCTCTCCGGCTTCGTCCTGGCCTGGCCGAGCCGGCCGGTGCGTCGCGGGCGCTTCTGGTGGGACCGGATGAGCCGGGTGTGGCCGCTGCACCTGCTGTTCCTGCTGGTCGGGTTGGCCCTCATCGGGTACGGCGTCGACCGGCCCACCGGGGGCTCGCTCCTCGCCAACGTGGTCCTCGTGCAGGCATGGTTCCCGAGCTCCACGACGTACTTCAGCATCAACGCGGTGTCGTGGTCGCTGTCCTGCGAGCTGTTCTTCTATCTCGCCTTCCCGTGGCTGATCGCGTGGCTGCAGCCGATGATGTCCTCGAGTCGCCGCCGGGTCGCTGCCCTGGTCGTCGTGGGCCTCGCGATCTACCCCGGGCTGTTCAGCCTGACCATCGCGCCGTCCGCGCCCGGGCCCCACGAGTGGTCGACGTACGTCCTCCCGCTGTGGCGGATGGGGGAGTTCCTGCTCGGCATCATCGCCGCCCTCGAGGTGCGGGACGGCTGGCGGCCGCGGCTGTCAGGGGCGGCTGCGCTGTGGGTCATGGTGGCGGCCTCGGCCGGCCTGCTGGCAGACGGTCTTGCCAAGGGGCACCTGCCCGATCGCGCGGTCATCGAGGTCGTCGGCGCCTGCCTGGCCGCGCTAGCGTTCGCGGCCGTGGCTGCCGATGAGGTTGCGGGCCGGCGATCCTGGTATGCGCAGCCCTGGATGGTCACCCTCGGCGCGAGCTCGTACGCGTTGTACCTGCTGCACGCGCTGCTGTTCGGTGCGCTGATCGCGATCGCCAGCTGGACCGGGCCCGGCCTGCTGAACCCGTTGGCGTGGGCGGCGTATCTGCTGCTCGCCGTCGCCCTCTCGATCGGCGTCCATCGCTGGATCGAGCTCCCGGTCGAGCGATGGCTTCGCGCGCATCGCCCGGCCGCGGCCCGATGACCCGATCGGTCCTGATCGTCAGCGCGTCGATGGGGTCCGGTCACGATGCGGCCGCGGCCGAGCTAGCCCGCCGATTGCGCGGCCGTGGACATCCCGTGCAGATCGTCGACTTCCTCATGCTGCCCCCGCTGCGGCAGGGTGAGCTGCTCCGCGGCTTCTACCGGCAGCTGGTCGGACGTGCGCCCAGGGCGTACGGTCTCGCGATGTCGCAGTGGCAGCGACACCCGGGCTTCTTCGAGCGGCTGACCGAGGTCGGCGCGGGCGGATACGAGCGTCCGCTCGCGGCGCTCGTCGACCGGCTGCGACCCGCCGCGGTCGTCTCGACCTACAACCTGGCCGGCCAGGCGCTCGGGCGGATGCGTCGCGGTGGCCGGCTGCCGATGCCGCTCACCTGCTACCAGACCGACCCCGGCGCTCATCGGTACTGGCTGGCGGCCGGGGCGGACGCACACCTCGTGCCGCTGCCGCAGGCGGCGGCGGCGCTGCGGGCGTGGGGGGCGGCTGGGGTCAGCACCGTGGCGCCTCTCGTCGCGATCGGTCCTGCGGTCGACCGGGCGCCGGCCAGGCGCCGCTGGTCGCTGGCGGACCGGGCTCGGGTGGCCTTGGTAAACGGCGGCAGCTGGGGAGTAGGCGAGGCGGCTGCCACCGCGCGGACGTTGGCGGCGGCCGGCATGGTCCCGATCGTGCTGTGCGGACGGTCATCTCGGTTGGCAGGCCACGTGGCCCAGGTCCCCGGCGCGCGCGCAGTGCCGTGGACGGACGACGTTCCCGGGCTGCTCGCCGCCGCGGACGTCGTTGTCGACAACGCCGGCGGCACTACCTGCTGGGAGGCGCTCGCCGCCGGCCGGCCGGTCGTCGTCCACCGCCCGATCGGCGGCCACGGCCGGCTCAATGCGGCGGCGCTCGCCGACGCCGGGCTCGCCCGCTGGACCGCCGATGACGCCAGCCTCCGGATCGCCGTGCAACAGGCTGTCCCGTCGCCGGCCGCCGCTGCCGTCTTTGCGGCGCCGGACGCCGCCGATCGCATCGTCGGTCTGGGATGAGCCCGCGGCCACTCGTCGTTGCGGCCGGTGTGCTGGCCGCGGTCCAGGTCGGTCCCGCCGCGACCTGGTTGCCGCCACTTCGGCGCGCGCTCGCACCCTCACTCGAGGGCCGCGGGCCGGCCGGCACCGTGGCCGTGAGCTTCGACGACGGGCCACATCCCGACGGCACGCCGGCGGTGCTCGACGCGCTGGATGCGCTCGACTGGCGAGCGACGTTCTTCGTCCTCGGCGAACAGGTCCGCCGCTACCCGGAGCTGGTCACCGAGACGGTGCGCCGCGGACACGCGGTGGCCCTGCACGGCGACAGCCATCGGTATCTGATCGGCCGGACACCCGGAGCGGCCATGCGAGACCTGCGCCGGGGACGCGACACGATCGCGGACCTGCTCGGTACGCCGCCGAGCCGATGGCGACCGCCGTACGGCGTCCTGTCGGGTCCCGCGCTGATCGCGGCCCGGACGCTGCGGCTGCAGCCGGTGTTGTGGTCGTCGTGGGGTCGGGACTGGCGGGCCGGCGCGACCCCCACCACGGTGGTGTCCGATCTGCTGACCGGCTCTCCAGACGGCGGGATGCTCCTGCTGCACGACTCGGACCTGATGAGCGCGCCGGGGTCGTGGCGGGTCACGGTCGCCGCGCTCCCGCTGCTGGCCGAGCAGCTTGCCACCCGCGGGTTGGTCGCGCGCTCGCCGCATCGATGAGCGACGCTGGTGGGGTGGACGGGACGACGGCGTACCGGGTGCGCGGGCTCGAGAAGAGCTATCGCGGCGCCTCGGTGCCGGCCGTGTCAGGCGTCGATCTCGACATCGCCGCGGGCGAGGTCTTCGGCCTGCTCGGTCCGAACGGCGCCGGAAAGACCACGCTGGTACGCCAGCTCGTCGGCCTGAGCGTCCCGGACGCCGGGTCGGTCGCGATCTTCGGACACGACCTGAGCGCCGACCGATCCGTGGCTGCCCGCCTGGTCGCCTACCTGGCCCAGGACGAGGCGGCGCTCGCCGAGCTCCCGGTGCGGTTGGCGGTCGAGACCTCGGCCCGGTTGCGCGGCACCCGGCGTCGGGAAGCCGCCCGGCACGCGACCGGTCTGATCGACGAGCTCGGCCTAGGCCCGATCGCGGACCAGCCGATGGTGCGGCTCTCCGGCGGCCAGCGGCGACTCGCGTGCGTGGCGAGCGCGCTCGCAGCGGACCGGCCGGTGCTCGTGCTCGACGAGCCGACGACGGGGCTCGACCCGGTCGCCCGACGTTCGGTGTGGGCGGCGGTGCGGCGGCGACGTGACGACCACGGCGTCACCGTGATCCTGGTCACCCACAACGTGCTCGAGGCGGAGAGCGTCCTCGACCGGGTCGCGGTTCTCGACGCCGGCCGGGTGATCGCGTGTGACACGCCCGTGCGGCTCAAGGCCGCCGTCGACGACAGCGTGCGGATCCAGCTGGTGTGGCGGCACGACCCGCCGCACGGCGACCCAGCCGTCATGGCGCTCGCCCGCGATGCCACCCGCGACGGCCGGCGATGGACAGCCCGGCTCGAGCGTGCCGAAGCCCGCGACGTGCTGGCGCGGATGACCCGGCCCCCGCTGATCGACGCGCTGGACGACTTCACCGTGTCCACGCCGACCCTCGAGGACGTCTACCTCGCCCTCGGCGGCCGTGCCGACGACCTGGAACACCGATGAACGAGCTGCGTACCGAGCCGAGGCAGGGTGCGACCGGCAACCGGATCGCGGTGCTTCCGCCGCGGACGCCACTCCCGCGTGCCGTCGCGGCGGTAGTCGCCGGCCAGCTCGGCCGGGTGCGGGTGGCCGCCGTACCCCTGCTGTTCGTCGCCACGCTGCAGTCGCTCGGGATCGCGGTGCTGCTGCGCGGAGTGGTTCACGGCCGCGGAACCGCCACCGGCGCGTCGATCGTCGCGGGAACGACCGTCCTGGTCGTCGCGTTCGTGGCACTCAACCTGCTCTCGCAGCGGTTCGGGTTGCTGCGGTCCACGAGGGCCCTCGACTACTACGCCGCGATGCCTATCTCCGCGACCGCCGTCGTCCTGGGCACCGCTGCGGCGTACGCGTCGTTCACCCTCCCTGGCGCTGTTGTGACAGCCGTGGTGGGCACCGCGGTGTATGGGCTTCCGTTCGCGCAGCTGTGGGTGGTCCTCCCCGCCGTGCTGCTGGCCGCGGTCGTGCTCGCCGGCACCGGCGCGGTGCTAGGGCTAGCGATGCCGCGCCCGGAGCTTGCCACGGTCGCCGGCCAGCTCGGGATGACTGCGGTGCTGTTCCTCGGCATCGTGCCGCCGTCCCACCTGCCGGAGCTGATCCGCGCGGTGCGGGTGGCCGTGCCCGGGACCCTGGCAGTGGACGCGATCGCCGATGCGTTGCGTCCCGGCACTCCGTGGGGCGACGTGGTGCTCCGCCTCGCCATCACCGCGGGGTACGGCGTGCTGATGCTGGGTCTGGCCGGACGGTTGCTGCGCCGGGCGGTCAACCGGTGACCCGCTGGCTGCTCGACGAGCTCCGGCTGGGTGTGGTCATCGCGGCGTACTCGGCCTTGCTCGGCGCCGTCGTCGGACTGGTGTGGGAGGCAGGCGCGCCGACCGTTCAGCTCGCGCAGGCCATCAACGGGAACGAGGCGGCCGGCAAGCCGCTGATCGGCGACGACGTTCGGCTCGGCTTGCTCGGCATCATCGCCGGCATCGTCGCGACCGCCGTCGTACTCCTCCTGGGCCGGGATCGCGAGCGCGGGCCGGGCGAGGTGCTGGGCCTCGCCGCAGGTGGTGTGCTCGGTGCCCTGGTCGCGGCTCGGGTCGGTGACCTGGCCCGCCACCACCAGATGGTGTCGACGATCGCGAAGGTCGTGCCGGGAGCGAGCAAGGCTGAGACCTCGACGCTGCTCGGCTACTTCGGATTCCATGTCCGCGCCACCGGGGTGCTGCTCTTCTGGCCGATCGCGGCCGTGGTCGTCCACCTGCTCGCCAGCTACGCCAGGAACTGGTTCAGCGCTTCGCGTCACGGTGCCGTGGGCGCGGATCGCTGACTACCCTGGACACCATGCTCGAGCGTCTCGACCTTCGGGGTCGCCCCGACGACTGGTCGAAGCTGCTGCCCCGTGCGCGGCTCGACATCGAGGCCGCCCTCGACACCGTCCGGCCGATCGTGGAGACCGTGCGCGAGCGGGGTCGCGCCGGCGTGCTGGAGCTCACCGAACGCTTCGATCAAGTGACCCTCGACGACCTGCGCGTGCCGGCCGGGGCGCTGCAGCAGGCGCTGCGCGACGTGGACCCCGCGGTGCGCGAGGCGATCGAGGCCTCGATCGAGAACGTCCGACGCGTCCACGAGGCACAGCTCCGACCTCCGGAACGCGTCGAGCTGCGGCCGGGTGCCGTCGTCACCGAACGCTGGGTGCCGGTCCGCCGGGTCGGCCTCTACGTCCCCGGCGGCCTGGTCGCCTACCCATCCAGCGTGATCATGAATGTCGTCCCGGCCCAGGTCGCCGGCGTCGGGTCGATGGCCGTGACATCCCCGCCGAAACCGGAGTTCGGCGGCCGGCCTAACCCGACGATCCTCGCAGCATGCGCCCTGCTGGGCCTCGACGAGGTCTACGCCGTCGGCGGCGCCCAGGGCATCGCAATGCTCGGGTACGGCGTTGAAGGCTGCCCCGCCGTCGACCTCGTCACCGGGCCCGGCAACATCTACGTCGCCGCCGCCAAGCGGCTGCTGCGTGGCGTCGTCGGTATCGACGCCGAGGCGGGGCCGACCGAGATCGGGATCCTCGCCGACGAGACCGCCGACCCCGACCACGTGGCCGCCGACCTGATCTCGCAGGCCGAGCACGACGAGCTGGCCGCCTGCCTGCTGGTGTCACCGAGCGAGCCGCTGCTGGACGCCGTCGACACCGCGCTGCGGCCGCGGGTCGAGGCCGCTACCCACAGCCGGCGGATCGCGGCCGCGTTGAACGGCCAGTCCGCCGCCGTCCTCGTCGACGACCTCGATCAGGGGCTCCGCGTGGTCGACGAGTGGGCCGCCGAACATCTCGAGGTCATCACTCGCGACGCGGCCGAGGTCGCGTCCCGGGTCCGCAACGCCGGCGCGGTCTTCGTCGGGCCGTGGTCGCCGGTGTCGCTCGGTGACTACCTGGCCGGGTCCAACCACGTCCTGCCCACCGGAGGCACCGCCCGGCACACGCCGGGGCTGTCCGTGCTGACGTTCCTGCGCGGCATCCACGTCGTCGACTACTCGCGCGAGGCGCTCGCCGACGTCGCGCCGCAGATCACTGCGCTGGGGCTCGCCGAGAACCTGCCCGCGCACGTCGAGGCAGTTCAGACCCGGCTTCGATGAGCAACCTGGACCAGCTCCCGGTCCGGGCGGACCTGCGGGGGCTGACGCCGTACGGCGCGCCGCAGCTCGACGTACCGGTGCAGCTCAACACCAACGAGAACCCGTACCCGCCGCCGAGCGAGCTGGTCTCGGATCTGCGCGAGGCGGTGACCGCTGCCGCGACGGGATTGAACCGCTACCCGGACCGGGATGCGACGGCGCTTCGGGCCGAGCTTGCGGCCTACCTCGGCCACGGCCTCGACGTCACCGGAGTGTGGGCCGCCAACGGCTCGAACGAGGTGATCCAGCAGCTGCTGCAGGTCTTCGGTGGCCCGGGTCGCCGGGCGTTGGGCTTCGAGCCGTCTTACTCGATGCACCGACTCATCAGTCTCGGTACGTCGACCGAGTGGGTGGCCGCACATCGCGCCGAGGACTTCACGCTGTCGCCCGATGCCGCGGTCGACGCGGTACGCCGGGAGCAGCCGGACGTCGTGTTCCTGTGCTCGCCGAACAACCCCAGTGGCACGGCGCTCGACCCGGCGGTGCTCGACGCCGTGCTCGACGAGGCTCCGGGGATCGTCATCGTCGACGAGGCCTACGTGGAGTTCTCCCACGCGCCGTCGCTGTTGACCGCATTGCCCGGCCAGCCGCGACTTGTCATCACCCGGACCATGTCGAAGGCGTTCGCGTTCGCGGGCGCGCGAGTCGGGTATCTCGCCGCCGACGCGGCCGTCGTTGACGCGCTCCAGCTGGTCCGGTTGCCCTACCACCTTTCGGCGCTCACCCAGGCCGCGGCGGGAGCGGCACTGCGACACGCCGACTCGACGCTCGCGCAGGTGGCGAGGCTGCGGGAGGACCGCGACGCCCTCGTGGTGTCGTTGCGCGACCGCGGTTTCCGAGTCGTCGACTCGGACGCGAACTTCGTGCTGTTCGGCGGCTTCCCGGACAATGCCTCGCTCTGGCAGGCGCTGCTGGACCGCGGTGTGTTGATCCGCGACGTTGGGCTGCCTGGGTGGCTGCGGGTCACGGTCGGGACGACGGTGGAGTGCGCCGCGTTCCTGGCGGCACTGGACGACTGCGCGGTCAGCCTCGACCGGTGAGGTCGAGGAGCCGCTGCTGCGGACTCACCGCATGGTCGGCATCAGCTGCAGCCGCCGGCGGATAGCCGGACCGCGCTAGCAGGTCCGGGGTCACCCGGTCGAGCAGCACGGACACCACGCTCGGTGCGATCCGGGTGTCGGCTCCGATCGCGGTCGCGAGATCCCAGCCGTGGAGGGCGTGCTCGAGGATCCGCATCGTGAGCAGCTCGTCGCGGCTGCGATCACCCTTGCGATGGTGGACCGTCCGTCGCAAGGCCCCTGGCTCGCGGAAAACCGCGGCCACCGCTGCGGACGTCCGGTCGAAGGCGCCCACCGGGTCCGACCCGAGGTGGTCGACGTCGCGGAGCCGCTCGACGTCGGCGGTCGACGCACCACCGAGCAGCAGGACGTAGCGGCGGTTGCCCCCGACCACGTGGTTGACCAGGTCCCGGACCGTCCAGCCGGGGTTCGGTGTCGCGGCGTTCCAGTCATCGTCGGTGACCGCGGCGAGCACGCTGCGGAACCCTGCCGTGGCGCGGTCGAGGGCGTCGTACCCGTCGTCGGGGTCCACGGCGCGACGTTACGACACGCCGGTCTGGGACACTGGACGGTGTGAGCCGCACCGCGACTATCGACCGCAGCACCAAGGAGTCCTCGGTGTCCGTCACCGTCGACCTCGATGGGACGGGGGTCCACGACGTCTCGACCGGTGTGGGCTTCTACGACCACATGCTGTCGCAGCTGTCGAAGCACAGCGGCATCGACCTGGCCGTGAAGACCGAGGGCGATCTCTACATCGACAGCCACCACACCGTCGAGGACACCGCGATCGCGATCGGTCAGGCGCTGCGCGAGGCGCTGGGCGACAAGTCGGGGATCCGGCGCTTCGGTGACGCGCTCGTCCCGCTCGACGAGGCGCTGTGCCAAGCCGTCGTCGACCTGTCGGGCCGGCCGTACCTGGTCCACGAGGAGCCGGAGCTCATCGAGCTGATCGGGTCCTACGACACGACTCTCACCCGGCATGTCTTCGAGTCGCTCACCTCCAGCGCGCAGATCTGCCTGCACGTGCGCGTGCTGTCGGGACGCAACGCCCACCACATCGTCGAGGCGCAGTTCAAGGCGGTCGCGCGGGCGCTGCGCGAGGCGGTATCGCTCGACCCGCGGTCCAGCGGAGTGCCGTCGACCAAGGGTGTGCTCTGACGATGACGAGGCGGCCGCCATCGGTCGTCGTCGTGGACTACGGGTCGGGCAACCTGCGTTCGGCGGAGCGGGCGCTGGCCCGGGCGGGCGCCGACGTGACCGTCACCGAGGATCGTGACGCGGCGCGTGAGGCCGACGGTGTCGTCATCCCGGGCGTCGGCGCGTTCGCAGCCTGCATGGACGGCATCCGCAAGCTCGGGATTGACGCCCTGGTGCACACGCGGGTCGCCAAGGAGCGCCCGGTCCTGGGGATCTGTGTGGGGATGCAGGTGCTGTATCAGTCCGGCGAGGAGCACGGCGTGACGACCTCGGGGATCGGCACGCTGCCCGGCCGGGTCGAGCGGCTACGGGCGCCGATCCTGCCGCACCTGGGCTGGAACACGGTGACGCCACCCGACGGCTCGAGGTTGTTCGCCGGGGTCGCGGGGGAGCGGTTCTACTTCGTGCACTCCTACGCCGCGGCACCTGCCGGTAGCGGCGAGACGATCGCCGTACATGGCTCGCCGTTCGTCGCGGCCGTGGAGCGCGGAGTGCTGACGGCAACTCAGTTCCATCCGGAGAAATCCGGCGACGCCGGCCACGTCTTGCTCCAGAACTGGGTCCGCTCGCTCTAGCTGCACCACGCCCTGTCAGTGGCCGTGCGCCGCGATCGAGACCGGCTCCCACTTCCGCCAGGCTTCCAGCCGCGACTCGTAGTCGGCGGTCGCGATAGCCAGCGGACCATCCCCGAAGAAGATCCGCAGCGGCGGGTCATCGCTGTCGACAAGGGTGAGTACGGCGGCGCGGGTAGCCACCGGGTCGCCCTGCGAGGTCTGCCGCCGCTTCCGGAACTCCTGGGCCCGCGCCCGCACCCCGTCGTACGCGGGAAGCGGCGTGGCGTGCTTGGCCGAGGCCCCACCCCAGTCGGTGGAGTAGCCGGCTGGCTCGATGATCGTCACCTTGATCCCGAAGTCGGCGACTTCCTGGGACAGCGCCTGGCTGAGCCCCTCAAGCCCCCACTTCGAGGCGTGGTACATCCCGATGTTCGGGAAGGCCGACACGCCGCCGATCGACGACACCTGCAGGATGTGGCCCGACCCCTGTTCGCGGAGATACGGCAGCGCTGCCTGGGTGACCCAGAGCGCCCCGAACAGGTTCGTGTCGATCTGCGCGCGAGCCTCGGCCTCGCTGATCTCCTCGACCATCCCGAACTGGCCGTAGCCGGCGTTGTTCACGATGACGTCGAGGCGACCAAAGCGTTCGTGCGCCTGCGCGACCGCGGCGAAGACCGCCTCGCGATCGGTGACGTCGAGCTTGAGCGGCAGCAGCGAGTTGCCGTACTGCTCGAGCAGGTCGTCCAAGGTGGACAGGTCACGGGCCGTCGCCGCGACCTGGTCACCGCGATCGAGTGCGGCGATCGCCCACTCCCGACCAAAACCACGGGACGAACCGGTGATGAACCACGTCTTCGAAGCCATCTCCCGACTCTATGACCGCCGATTTTGGGTTTGTGCAGGGTTAGCCGTCACCGGTGACGGCTAACCCTGCACAAACCGGATGGTGGCGCGGATGTCCTAGCGTGGCGCGCGTGCCTGCCGACGCCTTCGTGCTGCTGCCCGCCGTCGATGTCGCGGCCGGGCAGGCGGTCCGGCTGGTGCAGGGTGAGGCCGGGACCGAGACGTCGTACGGCGCCCCGCTCGACGCCGCGCTGCAGTGGCAGGAGCAAGGCGCGACGTGGCTGCACCTGGTCGACCTGGACGCGGCCTTCGGCAGGGGCACCAACCAGGAGCTGATCGCCCAGGTCACCCAGCGGCTGGACATCGAGGTCGAGCTCTCCGGCGGCATCCGCGACGACGCGTCGCTGCAGGCCGCCCTCGCCACCGGCTGCCGCCGGGTCAACATCGGCACCGCGGCGCTCGAGCACCCCGACTGGGTGCGGTCGGCGATCGCGTCGCACGGCGACCGGATCGCGGTCGGTCTGGACGTGCGGGGGACCACGCTGTCGGCCCGGGGCTGGACCCAGGACGGCGGCGAGCTCTTCGACGTCCTGGCGCGGCTTGACGCCGACGGTTGCGCCCGGTACGTCGTCACCGACGTCCGACGGGACGGCACCCTGACCGGGCCGAACCTAGACCTGCTCCGCGACGTCTGCGCGGCCACCGACCGTCCGGTCGTCGCAAGCGGCGGGGTCAGCAGCCTCGACGACCTGCGGGCGCTCGCCGGCCTGCGGGCTTCGGGTGTCGAAGGTGCGATCGTCGGTAAGGCGCTCTACGCCGGTGCCTTCACGTTGCAGGAGGCGCTGGCGACGGTGGCGGCTGCGGCAGTTGGCGGCTGAGATGTTCGAGACGTCGGAGGAGATCCAGGAGCTGCAGCGGCTGCTCGACATCTCGCACCGCCGCGCCCACGACCACCTCAAGTCGATCATCGTGGCCGGCGAGCGGACACCCACGGCCGAGCAGGTGATCGCCCACCTCACCGGGATGCGGCTGCTCGTCGTGGCCACGGTCGATCCCGACGGCCGGCCGATGACCAGCGCGGTGGACGGACATCTCCTCCACGGCCATTGGGTCTTCACGACCAGTGCCACCGCTCTCAAGGCCCGCCACCTGCGCTCGCGGCAAGCGGTCAGCGCCAGCCACCTGGTCGGCGAGGACTTCGCGATCTTCACCCACGGCGACGCTGAGTTCCTCGATACCGGCAACCCGGTGCGCGACGAGGTCGAGAGCTACCTCACGGAGTACTACGGCTCGTCCCCGTCCTCCTGGGCGGACGAGATCGACTACGTCTGGATCCGGCCGCGCTGGTGCGTCGCCTACGCACCCGACGCCGCCGCCCTGCCGACCTCATGACCCTCGCGATCCGCGTCATCCCTTGCCTGGATGTCGACGCCGGCCGGGTCGTGAAGGGCGTGAACTTCGAGGGTCTGCGCGACGCCGGCGACCCGGTCGAGCTGGCCCGACGGTATGACGCCGAAGGCGCCGACGAGCTGGTGTTCCTCGACATCACCGCCTCCAGCAGCAGCCGCGAGACGACGTACGACGTGGTCCGTCGTACCGCGGAGCAGGTCTTCATCCCACTGACCGTCGGCGGGGGAGTGCGCAGCGTCGACGACGTCGACCGGCTGCTGCGCGCCGGTGCCGACAAGGTCGGCGTGAACACCGCCGCGATCGAGCGACCGGAGCTGCTCAGCGAGATCGCGCAGCGATTCGGCAACCAGGTCCTGGTCCTCTCGGTCGACGCGCGTCGGGCGCCGGGCCCGGCCAGCGGCTTCGAGGTGACGACGCATGGCGGCCGCCGCGGCACCGGCATCGACGCCGTCGCGTGGGCCAGGCAGGGCGCCGAGCTCGGTGTCGGCGAGATCCTGCTCAACGCGATGGACGCGGACGGCACGACGAGCGGCTACGACCTGCCGCTGGTCGCCGCGGTGCGCGCCGCCGTCGCGGTCCCGGTCATCGCCTCGGGCGGTGCGGGCAAGGTCGAGGACTTCCCGCCGGCGGTCGCCGCCGGTGCCGATGCGGTGCTCGCCGCGAGCGTCTTCCACTTCGGGACGTTGCGGATCGGAGACGTCAAGCGGGCACTCGCGGCAGCCGGACATCCGGTGCGCTGACCGGCACCGGGCAGAATGGGCAGATGCCTGCACCGGCCCGTCCCACCAACCTCGACCCCGCTATCGGCCTGCGCCTCAAGCGCGACGCCGACGGTCTGTTCCCGGCGGTGGCCCAGCAGTGGGACACCGGCGAGGTGCTGATGGTTGGCTGGATGGACGACGAGGCGTTGCACCGCACCCTGACCACCGGCCGCTGCACCTACTGGAGCCGCAGCCGCGGTGAGTACTGGGTGAAGGGAGAGACCTCCGGGCACCAGCAGTGGGTCAAGTCGGTCGCGCTGGACTGCGACGGCGACACCGTCCTCGTCAAGGTCGACCAGATCGGCGTGGCCTGCCACACCGGCGACCGCACCTGCTTCGACGACGGCCTCTTCTCCGAGGTCGTCGTCGGCATCCCGGCGCCGTGACAACCGTCGCGCGCGGCCCGGCCGCGCTCGCCGACGGCCAGGTCACGCCGGACCGCGACGACTTCATCGCGGCGATCGCGGAGAACCGAGTGGTTCCCGTCACTCGTCGGCTGCTCGCCGACGGTGAGACCCCGATCAGCGTCTACCGCAAGCTCGCGGGTGACCGGTCGGGCACTTTCCTGCTCGAGTCGGCCGAGCACGGCGGCGTGTGGTCGCGATACTCCTTCGTCGGGGTCCGGTCCGCGGCGTCGCTGTCCGAACGCGACGGCAAGGCGGTGTGGACGGGTCACGGTCCCGACGACCACCCCGACGACCCGCTGCTCGCGCTGCAGGACGCCGTGGCCCGGTTGCGCACCGCCCGGGACCCGGACCTGCCGCCGCTGACCGGCGGCCTGGTCGGCTACCTCGCGTACGACGCGGTGCGCCGGCTGGAACGGCTGCCAACGCTGGCCACCGACGACCTTCACCTGCCCGAGCTGCACTTCCTGCTCGCCACCGACGTCGCCGTGCTCGACCACAGCGACGCCACCGTGTTGCTGATCGCCAACGTGATCCGCGGGCTGACACCGGGCGCCGAGGACAACCCAGGAGCGGCGTACGACGAAGCCGTCGCGCGCCTCGACGCGATGACCGCCGATCTGGTGCGACCGGCCGACCACGCGGTCGCGACGTTCGTCCGGCAGCCGCCGGGCGACTTCAAGGCCCGCACCCCGGAGGGTGGGTTCCAGCAGGCGGTGCGCCGCGCGAAGGAGCACATCCGAGCGGGCGACATCTTCCAGGTCGTTCCCAGCCAGCGGTTCGAGGTCGCCTCCCACGCCGACCCGCTCGACGTCTACCGAGTGCTCCGGGCGTCCAACCCATCGCCGTACATGTACCTGCTCCGCTTCGACGACCTCGCCGTCGTGGGCTCGTCCCCGGAGGCTCACGTCAAGGTCACCGGGCGCCGCGCGCTGCTGCACCCGATCGCCGGCACCAAGCCGCGGGGCGCGACCCCCGAGGCGGACCGGCAGCTCGCGGAAGAGTTGCTCAACGATCCCAAGGAGCGCGCCGAGCACGTGATGCTCGTCGATCTCGGCCGCAACGACCTCGGCCGGGTCTGCCAGCCCGGCACCGTCGAGGTCGTCGAGCTGATGTCGGTCGAGCGCTACTCCCACGTGATGCACATCGTCTCGACGGTCGTGGGGGAGCTGACCGAGGACCGGGACGCCCTCGACGTGCTGTTCGCGACGTTCCCGGCAGGCACGCTGTCAGGGGCGCCGAAGGTGCGGGCGATGGAGATCATCGAGACGCTGGAACCGACCCGCCGCGGGCTGTACGGCGGTGTCGTCGGGTATGTCGACGTGGCCGGCGACCTCGACATGGCGATCGCGATCCGCACCACGGTGATGCGCGACGGGATCGCCTACGTCCAGGCCGGTGGCGGAATCGTCGCCGACTCCGACCCCGCGACCGAGGAGCAGGAGAGCCGCAACAAGGCTGCGGCCGTGCTCGCCGCGCTCGCGACCGCGGAGACGATGCGGCCGGCCGGACGGTGAGCGGCCGTCGCTCCCTCGGGATCTCGATCGTGGCCATCGCGATCGGCGGCCTGCTGGTCCTGCTGAGCAGCGGCCGAGTCTGGGCCCGGTCCAGCGTCGCTGCCCTCACCGGCGGCGGCCGCGTCTCGCTGTCCGCCACCGGGCACCAGGTCGCTCCTTCGCTCCCGGCGCTGGCCTACGCCCTGCTCGCGCTGGCCGTCGCGGTGCTCGCCGCCCGCGGCCTGCTGCGCCGGGTGGTCGGTCTCGTCGTCGTCCTGATCGGGGCCATCACGATCGGCGTCGCCGCGACCGCTCCCGGGCAGGCATCCCAGGCGTTGGAACACCGAGAGGTCGGCGCCGCCGGGCTGGTGGTGCACGCCAGCGCGAACGGCTGGTGGGTGCTCGCCCTGGTCGGCGGGATCCTCGCGACGGCGGCGGGCGCCCTGACCGTGATCCGGGGGGACCGCTGGGCGGCGCTCGGAGCCCGGTACGACGCCCCGACCGCCCCGCCCCGACCCACCGACCCGGCCGCCGAGGCCTGGGCGGCTCTGGACCGGGGCGAAGACCCCACTGCCTAGATCACCCGCTACCTCGATCAACGCTGCATCACCTAGATCAACAACCAGGTTCTGCGGGCGTTTAGTGCCCTCCGGATGGGTACGCACGTCTGTGCCGGCACGACGGCGTGCCCTGGACGGAGGCGACACGATGGCCAGTTTCGCGAAGGAAGCCATGACCGGGCGCAACCGCTTCGTGTCCTGGATCGCGCTCCTCGCAGCGCTCGGCGGCCTGCTGTTCGGCTTCGACACCGGCGTCATCTCCGGAGCCCAGCTGTTCATCGGCAAGGACCTGCACTCCTCGACCCAGGCACAGAGCTGGTTCGTCGGCGCCCTGCTACTCGGCGCGGTGACCGGAGCATTGGTGGCGGGTTATCTCGCCGACGCGATCAGCCGGAAGTGGACGATCTTCGCGGCCGGCGTGGTGTACGTCGTCGCGGCGCTGTGGTCCGGCCTCGCAGGCAGCACCGGGTCGCTGATTGCGGCGCGCGCGGTCCTCGGCCTCGCGGTCGGGACGGCGTCGTTCGTCACGCCGCTCTACATCTCCGAGCACGTCCCGCCCCGACTGCGCGGCGGCACCGTGTCCTTCAACCAGCTGATGATCACATCAGGCATCTTCATCGCCTACCTGGTCGACTACTTCTTCAAGGACGTCACCAACAACTGGCGCTGGATGCTGGCCCTCGGTGCGCTGCCCGGCATCGCCCTGACGATCGGCATGCTCGTCGTCCCACACACGCCGCGGTGGCTGCTGCAGCAGGGTCGGGAGGACGAGGCGCGGGCCGTGCTGAAGCGCACCCGCGACAACCAGAACGAGATCGACGACGAGGTCAACGAGGTCAAGGAGATCACCGAGCAGGAGAGCCAGGTAGCGCTCCGCGACCTGGTCGCGCCAAGCATCCGGCCGATGCTCATCGTCGGGATCGGGCTCGCGTTCTTCCAGCAGTTCGTCGGCGTCAACACCGTCATCTACTACTCGCCGACGATCCTGAAGTTCACCGGGCTGACCGCCGACCAGTCGATCACCCAGGCGCTGTCCGTCGGGATCACGAACGTCGTGTTCACGATCGCCGCGATCCTCATGCTCGACCGAGTCGGCCGACGCAAGCTGCTGCTGATCGGCACCGTCGTCCTCACCGTCGCGCTGGTGGTCCTCGGCATCTTCTTCGCCTCGTCGAACCTCGAGCACAACTACGCATGGATCGCGCTGGTGGCATTGATCGTCTACATCGCGGCGTTCGCGCTCGGCCTCGGCCCGGTGTTCTGGCTGATGATCGCGGAGATCTTCCCGCTGCGGGAGCGGAGCCATGCGATGGCCGTCTGCACGATCGTCAACTGGGGCGCCAACTTCCTGATCTCGTACTTCTTCCTCGACCTGGTCGGCCGCATCTCGACCAAGGGGACCTTCTGGCTGTACGCCGGATTCGGTGTGCTCGCCGTGATCTTCTTCGCGCTCAAGGTGCCGGAGACGAAGGGCCGCAGTCTCGAGGAGATCGAGCAGGATCTCGGAGGCACGGACTACCCGGCTTCGCAGGACCGGAGCGCGACCGCGGCGACCGGCTGACTACCCTGGTTGGGTGTCAGTCCTCGACGACATCCTGGTCGGTGTCCGTGAGGACCTCGCTGAGCGGGAGCAGGCGGTGCCGCTCGACGCGGTCAAGCGCACCGTCACGACTCTGCCCCCCGCCCGGGACGCCACCGCGGCCCTCTCGGGTCCCGGCGTATCGGTGATCGCGGAGGTCAAGCGGTCCAGCCCCAGCGCCGGTCGGCTGGCTGACATCGGCGACCCGGCTGCGCTCGCGCTGGAGTACGAGGCCGGAGGCGCAGCAGTGGTCTCGGTGCTCACCGAGGGACGACGCTTCGGCGGCTCGCTGGCCGACCTCCGCTCGGTCCGATCCGCGGTGGCGATACCGGTGCTGCGCAAGGACTTCGTCGTCTCGCCGTACCAGGTGTGGGAAGCCCGGGCGTGGGGTGCCGACATGGTCCTGCTCATCGTGGCCGCACTCGACCAGGAGGTTCTGGTCAGCCTGCGCGAACGCGTGGAGAGCCTGGGAATGACCGCGCTCGTCGAGGTTCACGACGAGGCAGAGGCGTCCCGCGCCCTCGACGCCGGCGCGACCGTCATCGGGATCAACGCCCGCAACTTGAAGACCCTCGAGGTCGACCGCGACACCTTCGCGCGGCTGGCTCCGACGCTGCCTCCGACCGTCGTGACGGTGGCTGAGAGCGGGGTCCGCGGTCCCCACGACCTGCTGGCCGCTGCCGCAGCCGGCGCCGATGCCGTCCTTGTCGGTGAGGGCTTGGTCAAGGCCGACTCGCCCCGACAGGCGGTCGCCGACCTGGTGGCTGCCGGGGCGCACCCCGCCTGCCCGCATCCCAGCGGTTCCACGGAGCGCCGGTCATGAGCGGTCCCGCGATCCTGGAGCACGGCGACGGCCGGTTCGGCCCGTACGGCGGCCGCTACGTCCCCGAGGCGCTCATCGCAGCCCTCGATCAGCTCACCGAGGTGTACGCCGAGGCCAGGGCCGACCCGAGCTTCGGCGCCGAGCTGGACCGGCTGCTACGCGACTACGCCGGCCGCCCGTCACGGCTGTATGAGGCGCAGCGGTTCTCCGAGGCGGTCGGGGCCCGGGTTCTGCTCAAGCGCGAGGACCTCAACCACACCGGCTCCCACAAGATCAACAACGTGCTCGGGCAGACGCTGCTCGCGCTGCGGATGGGCAAGCCGCGGCTGATCGCCGAGACCGGTGCCGGGCAGCACGGCGTCGCCACGGCCACCGCGGCGGCGCTGTTCGGCCTGGAGTGCACGGTCTACATGGGCGAGGTCGACACCGAACGGCAGGCCCTCAACGTGGCCCGGATGCGGCTGCTGGGCGCGGAGGTCGTCGCGGTCACCAGCGGCACCCGCACGCTCAAGGACGCGATGAACGAGGCGTTCCGCGACTGGGTCAGCTCCGTCGATCGCACCCATTACGTCATCGGCTCGGTCGCCGGCCCGGCCCCGTTCCCTGCCATGGTTCGCGACTTCGTGTCGGTCATCGGCGTCGAGGCCCGCGCCCAGTCCTTGGACCAGCTGGGCCGGCTGCCCGACGCCGTTCTGGCATGCGTGGGTGGCGGCTCGAACGCGATGGGGATCTTCGCCGCCTTCATCCCGGACGAGAGCGTCCGGCTCTACGGATTCGAAGCGGGTGGTGACGGCGTCGAGACGCTGCGCCACGCGGCGACGCTGACGGGCGGGTCGCCGGGCGTGCTGCACGGTTCGCGCTCCTATGTCCTGCAGGACGCGGACGGCCAGACGCTCGACTCGCACTCGATCTCCGCTGGGCTGGACTACCCGGGGGTCGGGCCCGAGCACGCCTGGCTCAAGGACACCAAGCGCGCGACCTACCAGCCGATCACGGACACCCAGGCGATGGACGCCTTCCGGCTGCTATGCCGGACCGAGGGCATCATCCCCGCGATCGAGAGCGCGCACGCGCTGGCCGGTGCGCACCTCGTCGCGCGCGAGCTAGGCCCCGACGCGATCCTGATCGTCAACCTCTCCGGCCGCGGCGACAAGGACATGACGACGGCGGCGGCCTGGTTCGACCTGATCGACGGCCCGACCGAGTGAGCTCGGGCGAGGCGTTCGCGCGAGCCCGATCCGAGGGTCGCGCGGCATTCATCGGGTACCTGCCGGCGGGTTTTCCGTCGTACGACGGCTGCGTGGCGGCCTTCCGGGCGCTGGTCGATGCCGGTGTCGACGTCGTCGAGATCGGCGTTCCGTACTCCGACCCGGTCATCGACGGTCCGGTCAACCAGGCCGGCATGCAGGTGGCGCTGGAGAACGGCACCACCGTCCACGACGTGCTGCGCACGGTCGAGGCGGTCGCGTCGACGGGGGTGGCTGCAGTGGTCATGAGCTACTGGAACCCGGTCCTGCGGTACGGCGTGGAGCGGTTCGCCGCGGATCTGGTGGCGGCCGGCGGCCAGGGGCTGATCACGCCCGACCTGGTGCCGGACGAGGCGGCCGACTGGCTCGCCGCAAGCGCCGAGCACGACCTCGACCGGATCTTCCTGGTCGCGCCGTCGTCTTCGGAAGCCCGGATCGCGATGACGGTCGACGCCTGCCGCGGCTGGGTGTACGCCGCCTCGACGATGGGGGTCACCGGCGCAAGAGCCGTCACGTCCACGGTCGCGCCCGCGCTGGTCCGTCGTACCCAGCAGGCCACCTCGTTGCCGGTCGCAGTCGGCCTTGGCGTTTCCAACGGTGACCAGGCGGCAGAGGTCGCGTCGTACGCCGATGGGGTCGTCGTCGGCTCGGCCCTGGTGCGGTGCCTGCTCGACGCCGACACCGAGGTCGCCGGCGCCGTCGCGGTTCACCAGCTCGCGCTGGACCTGGCGGATGGTGTGCGTCGGGCTCACAACGGTCACGCTGATCGGCGGGACGAGACGGCCGCGGATAGCCTCGAGGCGTGATTCTGGCGTCGATTCCCAGCCCGTCGCAGGGGGTCTGGCACGTCGGCCCGGTGCCGATCCGCGCATACGCGCTGTGCATCATCGCCGGAATCGTCATTGCGGTTGTGGTCGGCGGCCGCCGCCTCGAGGCGCGGGGTGGTGGCGACCGCGCCGTCGTTGCCGACATCGCGGTGTGGGCGGTGCCGTTCGGTCTGGTGGGCGCCCGGCTGTACCACCTGGCGACGAACTCCGAGATCTACTGGGGCGCTCACGGCGCCGGGACGCTCGCGGCGTTGAAGATCTGGGACGGCGGGCTCGGGATCTGGGGCGGCGTGCTGATGGGTGCGCTCGGCGCCTACATCGGCGCCCGTCGGAACCACGTCAACTTCGCGGTCCTCGCCGACTCCGTCGCTCCGGGGCTACCGCTCGCCCAGGCCGCCGGCCGGTGGGGGAACTACTTCAACCAGGAGCTGTACGGCCGGCCGACGCACCTGCCGTGGGCGTTGCACATCGACCCAGCGCACCGGCTGCCGGCGTACGCGAACGTGGCGCTCTACCAGCCGACGTTCCTCTACGAGTCGATCTGGGACGTGGGGATCGCGATCGTGGTGATCGTGCTGGACCGGCGCAAGCACTTCACCCGGGGTCGGGCGTTCGCGCTGTACGTGATGCTGTACTGCGTCGGTCGCGGGTGGATCGAGTACCTGCGGATCGACCAGGCCCACCGGTACCTCGGGTTGCGGCTCAACGACTGGACCAGCCTGATCGTGTTCCTCGCCGCGCTCGTCTACTACCTGCGCCACCCACCCCTGCCGGACGAGGACACCACCGGCGAAGACCGGCCCACCGAGCCGGTGGACCGTACCCTGGCAACATGACCGACGCCCCGGCTCAGCCCGCTCTCGGGGTCGATGCCGAGCCCGGAATCCAGCACGAACACCGCGACGTCAACGGCGGCTGGCTGCGACCGGCGGTCTTCGGCGCGATGGACGGCGTCGTCAGCAACGGTGCCCTCGTCGCGGGCGTCGCCGCGGCTCACGCCTCCAGCCACACGGTGATCGTGAGCGGCATGGCCGGGCTGCTGGCCGGGTCGTTCTCGATGGCAGTGGGGGAGTGGACCTCGGTCCAGTCCCAGGCTGAGCTGGTCCAGGCAGAGATCGAGACCGAGCGCGCCGAGATCGCGCGGAGCCCGCACGCCGAGGAGGCGGAGCTGGCCGCGCTGTTCGTCCACAAGGGGCTCTCCCGGGAGCTCGCCACCCGGGTCGCGCGGGAGCTGTCGCGGGACCCGGACCAGTCGTGGCGGGTCCACGTCCGCGAGGAGCTCGGCATCGACCCCGATGCACAGCCGTCGCCGTACGTTGCTGCGGTCTCGTCCTTTGTCACGTTCGGGATCGGCGCGCTGATCCCGTTGCTTCCGTATCTGCTGGGCGCCACGCACCTGCTGCTGTCGCTGATCCTCGGGGCGGTCGCCCTGGTCACGCTGGGGGCTGCCGTCGCCCGCTTCACCCGCCGTCCACTGCTGCTGGGGGCGGTCAGACAGCTGGCGCTGGGAGCTGCCACCGTGGGCGTGGTCTTCGCGGTCGGGTCGGCGATCGGCGCGGGCGTCAACACGTGACGCTGAGGTAAACTGCGACGGCCGGGCCGACGTCGTCCCACCCCCAGCCATTCTGCCGAGACGACGGAGCTATTACGCATGCCGCTCGACGCGCGACCGCAGCCTCAGGGCCTGTACGACGGGGCCCACGAGCACGACGCCTGTGGCGTGGCGTTCGTCGCGGACATGTACGGCCGGCGAAGCCACTCGATCGTCGACGACGCGCTCACCGCCCTGCACAATCTCGACCACCGTGGGGCCTCCGGCGCCGAGGTCAACACTGGTGACGGCGCCGGCATCCTGGTGCAGATTCCGGACGAGTTCCTGCGCGAGGTCGCCGGTGTCGAGCTGCCGAAGCCCGGCGCCTACGCCGTCGGCCTGGTCTTCTTTCCCGATGATGACGCCGTGGTCGCGAGCGTCACTGAAGGGCTGGAGCGCCTCGCCGCCGAGGAGGAGCTGCGGGTGCTCGGCTGGCGGGACGTGCCGGTCGACCCCAGCCCGCTAGGAGCCACCGCGTTGTCGGTGATGCCGAGGGTGCGGCAACTGTTCGTCGCCTCGGCCCACGGCCACATCGGCATGGCCCTGGAGCGTCGCGCGTTCTGTCTGCGCAAGCGGGCGGAGCACGACCTCGACGTCTACCTGCCGTCGTTGTCGTGCCGGACCCTCGTCTACAAGGGCATGCTGACCACCGATCAGCTGCCGGCCTTCTATCCCGACCTGCGCGACGAGCGGTTCGCGTCCGCGATCGCGCTGGTGCACTCGCGGTTCTCCACGAACACCTTCCCGTCGTGGCCGCTCGCCCATCCCTACCGGTACGTCGCCCACAACGGCGAGATCAACACCGTCAAGGGCAACTGCAACTGGATGCGCGCTCGCGAGGCGCTGCTCGCCAGCGACGTCATCCCGGGGGAGCTGAGCCGGCTGTTCCCAGTGGTGACACCGGGGGCCAGCGACTCCGCGAGCTTCGACGAAGTGCTCGAGTTGCTGCACCTGGCTGGTCGCTCCTTGCCGCATGCAGTGCTCATGATGATCCCCGAGGCGTATGAGAACAACGCCGAGATGGACCCGGACATCCGCGCCTTCTATGAGTTCCACTCCTGTCTGATGGAGCCGTGGGACGGCCCGGCGTGTGTGACGTTCACTGACGGCACGGTCGTCGGCGCTGTCCTGGACCGCAACGGGCTGCGACCCTCGCGCTACTGGGTGACCGACGACGGCCGGGTGGTGCTGGCGTCCGAGGTCGGGGTCCTCGACATCGAGCCGGCCCGCATCGTCCGGAAGGGTCGACTGCAGCCCGGCCGGATGTTCCTCGTCGACACCGCGGCCGGGCGGATTGTCGACGACGGTGAGCTCAAGGCCGACCTCGCCGCGGACAACCCGTACGGCGACTGGCTGCACGCCGGGCTGCTCAACCTGGCGAACCTGCCGGAGCGCGAGCACGTCGTCTACCCGCACGAGTCCGTCGTCCGGCGGCAGCAGACCTTCGGGTACACCGAGGAGGAGCTGCGCCTGATCGTGGCGCCGATGGGCCGCAACGGCGCCGAGGCGATCGGATCAATGGGCACCGACACCCCGGTCGCGGCACTGTCGGCACGGCCGCGGCTGCTCTTCGACTACTTCACCCAGCTGTTCGCGCAGGTCACGAACCCGCCGCTCGACGCGATCCGCGAGGAGCTGGTGACGTCGCTGTCGACGGTGACCGGACCGGAGCGGAACCTGCTCGACCCGACACCCGCATCGTGCCGGCAGATCACGCTGCCGTTCCCCGTCATCGACAACGACGACCTCGCCAAGATCATCCACATCAACGACGACGGTGACCTGCCTGGCTTCGCCGCCCAGGTCGTCAAGGGGTTGTACCGGGTCGCGGGCGGCGGCGACGCCCTCCGCGAGGCGTTGGAGCGGGTACGCCGAGACGTCAGCGAGGCGATCGCCGCCGGCGCCCGGCTCATCGTCCTCTCGGACCGGGACAGCGACGGAGAGCTGGCGCCCATCCCGTCACTGCTGCTGACGAGCGCCGTGCACCACCACCTGATCCGCGAGAAGACCCGCACCCAGGTCGGGCTCATCGTGGAGGCCGGTGACGTCCGCGAGGTGCACCACGCCGCGCTGCTCATCGGGTACGGCGCCGCCGCACTCAACCCCTACCTCGCGATGGAGTCCGTCGAGGACTTGGTCCGGCACGGGCTGATCGCGGACATCACCGAAGACGAGGCGGTGCACCGCTACATCAAGGCGCTCGGCAAGGGCGTGCTCAAGGTGATGAGCAAGATGGGAGTGTCCACGGTCGCGTCGTACACCGGCGCTCAGATCTTCGAGGCGCTCGGCCTGTCGCAGGAGCTCGTCGACGACTACTTCACCGGGACAGTCTCCCGGCTCGGTGGCATCGGGCTCGACGTGATCGCCGAGGAGGTCGCCGAGCGGCACCGCAACGCCTACCCGCGGGCACCGCACAAGCACCGGCGGTTGTGGATCGGTGGCGAGTACCAGTGGCGGCGCGAAGGCGAGCCGCATCTGTTCAACCCGCAGACCGTCTTCAAGCTCCAGCACGCCACCCGCAGCCAGCAGTACGACGTCTTCAAGGACTACACCCGGGCCGTCGACGAGCAGGCGACGAAGCTCATGACGCTGCGAGGCCTGTTCCGGTTCGCGGAGGGTGTCCGGGAGCCGGTCCCCATCGACGAGGTCGAGCCGGTAACCGAGATCGTGAAGCGGTTCGCGACCGGCGCGATGTCCTACGGTTCCATCTCTGCGGAGGCGCACACCACCCTCGCGATCGCGATGAACCGGCTGGGCGGTAAGTCCAACACCGGTGAAGGCGGTGAGGACACCGACCGGCTGCACGACCCGGAACGGCGCAGTGCCATCAAGCAGGTCGCCAGCGGCCGGTTCGGTGTCACCAGCGACTACCTGACCAATGCCACCGATATCCAGATCAAGATGGCGCAGGGGGCCAAGCCCGGCGAGGGCGGCCAGCTGCCGGGCCACAAGGTCTATCCGTGGATCGCGAAGACCCGCGGGTCGACGCCCGGGGTGGGCCTGATCTCACCGCCCCCGCATCACGACATCTACTCGATCGAGGACCTTAAGCAGCTCATTCATGACCTGAAGAACGCCAACCCGTCCGCCCGGGTGCACGTCAAGCTTGTGGCCGAGGTAGGCGTCGGAACCGTCGCGGCGGGAGTGTCGAAGGCACACGCCGATGTCGTGCTGATCTCCGGGCACGACGGCGGCACCGGAGCCGCGCCGCTGACGTCGCTCAAGCACGCCGGCTCACCATGGGAGCTGGGGCTCGCCGAGACCCAGCAGACGCTCATGCTCAACGGGTTGCGCGACCGGATCACGGTCCAGGTGGACGGCCAGCTCAAGACCGGTCGCGACGTCGTGATCGCCGCCCTGCTGGGCGGGGAGGAGTTCGGCTTCTCGACCGCGCCTCTGGTCGTCTCCGGCTGCATCATGATGCGGGTCTGCCACCTTGACACCTGTCCGGTCGGGGTCGCCACCCAGAACCCGGAGCTGCGCAAGCGCTTCACCGGCAAGCCGGAGTTCGTCGAGACCTTCTTCACCTACCTCGCCGAAGAGGTGCGAGAACACCTCGCGGCGCTCGGCTTCCGGACGCTGGGCGAAGCGGTCGGCCACGCCGAGATGCTCGACACCAAGGACGCGGTCTCCCACTGGAAGGGCTCGGGCCTGGACCTGACGCCGGTCCTGCACGTCCCGGAAGGTGATGGTGACCGCAGCCGGACCCGCGGCCAGGACCACGGCCTCGAGCACGCCCTCGACAACACGCTGATCCAGCTGTCGGAGGGTGCGCTGGCCGATGCCCGACCGGTCCGCCTCGAGCTGCCGATCCGCAACGTGAACCGGACCGTGGGCACGATGCTCGGCCACGAGGTGACGAAGCGGTACGCCGAGGTAGGGCTGCCGGACGACACGATCGAGGTGACGTTCACGGGGTCGGCCGGCCAGTCCTTCGGTGCCTTCGTGCCGCGGGGAGTGACACTGCGGCTGCTCGGGGACGCGAACGATTACTTGGGCAAGGGGCTCTCGGGCGGCAGATTGATCGTCCGTCCGCACGCCGATGCCCCCTTCCCGGCGCAGGCCAACGTCATCGCCGGAAACGTCGCGCTCTACGGCGCGACCGGCGGCGAGGCATTCGTGCGCGGCATCGTCGGCGAGCGTTTCGCGGTCCGCAACTCCGGGGCGGTCGCGGTCGTCGAAGGGGTCGGAGACCACGCCTGCGAGTACATGACCGGCGGACAGGTCGTTGTCCTCGGCCAGACCGGCCGCAACCTCGCTGCCGGCATGTCCGGCGGCGTCGCCTATGTCCTCGACCTCGAGCCGTCGCTGGTCAACCTCGAGCTCGTGGAGGTCGAGCCGCTCGATGAGGTCGACGACGAAGCGCTGCACGAGCTGGTCGCGCGCCACGCCGCTGAGACCGGTTCCACCGTGGCGGCCGCACTGCTCGCTGACTGGTCGGACGCCGTGCTGCGGTTCGGGAAGATCATGCCGCGGGACTACAAGCGGGTGCTCGAGGCAGCGAAGGCGGCCGAGGAGACCGGCAGCGACGTGGACGAAGCCATCATGGCGGCCGCTCATGGGTGACCCGCGCGGGTTCCTCACGACCGACCGGGAGCTGCCCAGGCGGCGGCCGGTCGACGTCCGGATCCGGGACTGGCAGGAGGTCTACGAGGACTTCGCCGAGGAACGGCTGCAGCGCCAGGCGGGTCGGTGCATGGACTGCGGGATCCCGTTCTGCCATCAGGGCTGCCCGCTCGGCAACCTGATCCCGGAGTGGAACGACCTGGTCTGGCGTGACGACTGGCGGGAAGCCATCGAGCGGCTGCACGCGACCAACAACTTCCCGGAGTTCACCGGCCGGCTTTGCCCGGCGCCGTGCGAGACCGCCTGCGTGCTCGGGATCAACTCCGACCCGGTCAGCATCAAGCAGGTCGAGGTCGAGATCGTCAACCGGGCGTGGGACGAGGGCTGGATCAACCCGCAGGTCGCCGAGCGGCTCTCCGGCAAGACGGTGGCCGTGGTCGGCTCCGGGCCGGCAGGTCTTGCCGCCGCGCAACAGCTCACCCGGGCCGGGCACACCGTCGTCGTCTACGAGCGAGCCGACCGGATCGGCGGCCTGCTGCGCTACGGGATCCCCGAGTTCAAGATGGAGAAGCGCCACCTCGAGTTGCGGCTGATGCAGATGCAGGAAGAGGGCACGAAGTTCCGCCCAGGGGTCGACGTCGGCACCGACATCACGGCCGCCGACCTCCGCAAGCGGTACGACGCGCTGGTCCTGGCCGGCGGATCCACCGTCTCCCGGAACCTGCCGGTGCCCGGTCGGGACCTCCCTGGCGTGTACGCCGCGATGGACTACCTGCCGCTGTCCAACCGGGTGCAGCAGGGCGACATCGACGTACCCCCGATCTCCGCCGAGGGCCTCGACGTCGTCATCATCGGCGGCGGTGACACCGGCGCCGACTGCCTCGGGACGGCACTGCGGCAAGGCGCCCGATCGGTCACGCAGCTCGAGATCCTGCCCCGCCCTCCGGACCAGCGCAGCGACACGATGCCCTGGCCGACGTACCCGATGATCTACCGGGTGACGAGCGCCCACGAGGAGGGCGGCGAGCGGGTCTTCGCCGTGTCCACGCAGCGGTTCACCGCCGACGGGGACGGAAACGTCGCGACGCTGGTGCTCTCGGAGGTCGACTCGTCGTTCCAGCCGATCCCGGACACCGAACGCGCGATCCCCTGCCAGCTGGTGCTCCTGGCGATGGGCTTCACCGGGCCGGAGCGCGGCCCGCTGCTGACCGACCTGGAGGTCAGGTACGACGAGCGCGGCAACGTGGCTCGCGACGACGACTGGATGACCGACACATCAGGTGTCTTCGCCTGCGGTGACATGGGCCGCGGTCAGTCGCTCATCGTCTGGGCGATCGCGGAGGGTCGATCGTGCGCGGCGGCCGTAGACCGCTTCCTGATGGGCGATACCCAGCTCCCGGCACCGATCCTGCCGACGGACCGCGCCATCGCCTGAGTCGGATCCGGCATGCATTCCGGCGCGTGGCGCGGGCAGGGGTTCTGGGAGACCCCGACCCGAGGAGTTGAGCATGTCCAACGAGCTGAACGGCAAGACCATCGCCTTCCTGGTCGCCAACGAGGGCGTCGAGCAGGTCGAGCTGACCGAGCCGTGGCAGGCGGTCAAGGACGCCGGCGGGACCCCCAGGCTGGTGTCGGTGGAGTCCGGCGAGGTCCAGGCGTTCAACCATCTCGACAAGGCCGACACCTTCCCGGTTGATGAGACCGTGGCGGACGCCGATGTGGCGTCGTACGACGCGCTCGTCCTGCCCGGTGGGGTGGCGAACCCCGACTTCCTGCGCACCCAGCCGCCGGCCGTGTCCTTCGCCAAGAGCTTCTTCGACGCAGGCAAGCCGGTCGCCGTGATCTGTCACGGCCCGTGGACCCTGGTCGAAGCGGGCGTGGTCGACGGCCGCACCCTCACCAGCTGGCCCAGCGTGCAGACCGACATCCGAAACGCCGGTGGCCACTGGGTCGACGAAGAGGTGCAGGTGTGCGGTGACGGCCCGAACGTGCTCGTCTCCAGCCGGAAACCGGACGACCTGAAGGCGTTCTGCCAGACCTTCGTCGAGCAGTTCGCGGCGTCCTGAGCCACCGGTCGCCTGGTCACGACAGTCGTGCCCCGAGTCGGATTCGAACCGACACTGTGCGGGTTTTGAGTCCGCTTCCTCTGCCATTGGGATACCGGGGCGGAAAGCCCTGCGAGTGTATCGAGCGACGTCGTTAGTCTGATCGACATGAGCAGCCCCACAGCACGGCGCGTCCTGATCGCCGAGGACGAGGCGCTCATCCGACTCGACCTCAAGGAGATGCTCGAGGAAGAGGGGTACGTCGTCGTCGGTGAGGCGGCTGACGGCGAGCAGGCGATCGACCTGTCCCGAAAGCTGGAGCCCGACCTCGTCATCCTGGACGTGAAGATGCCGGTTCTCGACGGGATCTCCGCCGCCGAGCGGATCACCGAAGAGGGCATCGCGCCCGTCGTGATGCTCACGGCCTTCAGCCAGCGAGAGCTGGTCGAGCGCGCCGTGGACGCCGGCGCCATGGCGTACCTGGTGAAGCCGTTCGCGAAGAGCGACCTGCTCCCCGCGATCGAGGTCGCGGTGAGTCGACACCAGCAGCTGCGGGCACTCGCGGCGGAGGTCGCGGATCTCTCTGACCGGCTGGAGACCCGCAAGCTCCTGGACCGGGCCAAGGGTCTGCTGCAGTCGACTGCTGGCATGAGCGAGCCGGCCGCGTTTCGCTGGATTCAGAAGACGTCGATGGATCGCCGTACCTCGATGCGCGTCGTGGCGCAGGCCGTTGTGGACGGCGAAGTTCCCGACTCGGCCTGATTGTCCGTCGTCCTCACCGATTGATCAGGATGCCCAGTTTTACTGGCGTTGCAGGCCAAAAAGGAGCCCGGCACCTTTGGGTCCAAGCCTTCTTCCCCGAAAGGCTCGTTGTCTACTCGGTGCCGGGCTGAGGGGCCACGGTAGTCACCTGCGCGGACGGCGGTCAACGATCCTGGAGATTCACCCGGCCACTTGGTAGTCGCGGCTGGCCTCGGGGCGCTACGGTTCGCTCACTTGTCGTCGCAACAGCGCAATAAGCGCAATAAGGAGGTTCGGTGCCCCGGTCACCGGTCGTGACCACTATCGCCACACGGGAGGACATCCCTCGAGTGATGGCATTGTGGGACGAGCTCCGAGCGATCGGGGGCCGCGCCGAACGAGCGGTCACCCCGCCCGTTGTCGCCGACGTCGAGGAGCGCTTCCTCGATCTGTTCGACACCTACCACTGCCGGGTCGTGCTGTGCTCGATCGACGATGAGCCGGCCGGGATGGCGGTCATCCGCACCATCCATCCCGACCCCATGTCCGATGAGGGCTTCGTCTACATCGCTCACCTCGTCGTGATGCGGGGGAAGCGACAGCGGGGGGTCGGGCATGCCCTGATTCACGCCGCCACGGACTTCGCGATCGAGCGGGGCGTTGACTATGTCGGCGTCGGTGTCTACCCGACGCTGCGGGATGCGAGCCGGTTCTACGCCCGGCTCGGTTTTGCGCCGGCAGCGCTGCACCGGGTCGCGCCCGTCCACGTGTTGCGGCGGCGGATGGGCAAGGACCGGCAGCAGCCGGTCGCCCTCAGTGACTTGGTACGCCGGGGCCGCTCGATCCGGTCGCTGCCGCCGCAACGGCGTCGCCGGCCCGCGGAGCCCATCGACAACGCGAGCTGACCGGACCGCACGCCCGGGGCTGCCCCGATGTCCGAGGCCCGACCTAGGATGCCGGAGTGACCCCAGCCGCCTCCGACCAGGCCGGGGGCGATCGACCCCGGCTGCTGCTGCTCGACGGCCACTCAC
The DNA here is from genome assembly GCA_036267755.1 of Mycobacteriales bacterium. Lineage (GTDB taxonomy): Bacteria > Actinomycetota > Actinomycetes > JAFAQI01 > JAFAQI01 > DATAVK01. The sequence goes on along the minus strand of DATAVK010000125.1, from coordinate 2,299 downwards.
TGGCCTACCGGGCGTTCTTCGCGCTGCCGGTAGAGAACTTCTCCACCACGACGGGTCAGCCGACGAACGCGGTGTACGGCTTCACGTCGATGCTGATCAACGTCCTGCGTGACGAGGCACCCAGTCACGTGGCGGTCGCTTTCGACGTCGGTCGCCAGACCTTCCGGACCGCGGCGTACAGTGAGTACAAGGCGAACCGTCGCGACTCGCCCGAGGACTTCCGCGGCCAGGTCGGGTTGATCCGCGAGGTGCTCGACGCGCTGAAGATCCAGATGGTGCAGGCCGAGGGCTTCGAGGCTGACGACGTCATCGCCACCCTCGCGGTCGAGGCGTCGCTCGAGAACATGGACGTCCTCATCGTCACCGGCGACCGCGACGTGCTGCAGCTCGTTGACGACCGCGTCACCGTGCTGATGACCCGGCGGGGGATCAGCGACATGACGCGGTTCACGCCCAGCGCCGTCGAGGAGAAGTACGGCCTGACACCCACGCAGTACCCCGACTTCGCCGCGGTGCGCGGTGATCCGAGCGACAACCTGCCCAGCATCCCTGGCGTGGGGGAGAAGACTGCCGCCAAGTGGATCCGGGAGTTCGGGTCGCTGGACGCGCTGATCGACCGGGCCGACGAGGTCAAGGGGAAGACCGGCGACGCACTGCGGGCGCACCTGCCGCAGCTGATCCTCAACCGTTCGCTGACGGAGCTCAAGCGCGACGTGGAGCTCCCCGTCCACCCCGAGTCGCTCATCCTCGGGCAGTGGGACCGCGAGGCGGTCCACGCCCTGTTCGACACGCTGCAGTTCCGGGTGCTCCGCGAGCGGCTGTACGCGACGCTGTCCGCCGTCGAACCCGAAGCGGATCAGGGCTTCGAAATGAACGGCGAGGTGCTCGAGCCGGGCGACGTCCCGCAGTGGCTGGACGAGCATGCCCGGGGTGGGACGCGAACCGGAGTCTCGGTTGCCGGGTCGTGGGGACGCGGCACCGGGATCATCACCGGCGTGGCGCTCGCGGCAGCGGACGGCTCCGCGGCGTACCTCGACCCCGAGCAGCTCCCCGAGGACGACGAGCGTGCTCTGGTCGCGTGGCTCGGTGACCCCGACATCCCCAAGGCGCTGCACGACGTCAAAGGGCCGTTGCTGGCCGCGATGGAACGCAGCTGGCCGCTGGCCGGCGTGACGGACACCGCGCTGGCGGCGTACCTCGCGCTGCCTGGGCAACGGTCCTTCGACCTGGCCGACCTCGCGCTGCGCTACCTGCACCGCGAGCTGCGGGCCGAGGTCGACAGCGCCGGCCAGCTGTCGCTCGACGGCTCGCTCGAGGAGGACGCGGCGAACGCCGAGATGGTCCGGGCCCGGGCCATCGTCGACCTCGCCGACGCACTCGACGCCGACCTCGAGCGCCGGGGCGGCTCCACCCTGCTCCGCGAGGTCGAGCTCCCGCTCACCGGCCTACTCGCCGAGATGGAGCGCACCGGGATCGCGGTCGACACCGAGTGGCTGGCCGAGCTGGAGGCCCGGTTCGCCGGTGAGGTGAAGCGAGCCGCTGAGCTGGCCTACGGCGTGATCGGGCACGAGGTCAACCTCGGATCGCCGAAGCAGCTCCAGGAGGTGCTGTTCGACGAGCTGGAGCTGCCCAAGACCAAGAAGATCAAGACCGGGTACACCACCGACGCCGACGCGCTGGCCGATCTGTACGTGAAGACCGAGCATCCGTTCCTCGAGCATCTACTGCGGCATCGCGACGTCGCGCGGCTCAAGACCGTCGTCGACTCGTTGATCCCGATGGTCGACGACCTCGGCCGGATCCATACCACGTTCAACCAGCTCGTCACGTCGACCGGTCGGCTGTCGAGCACCGACCCCAACCTGCAGAACATCCCGATCCGGTCGATTGAGGGCCGGGAGATCCGCAAGGCGTTCATCGTCGGCGCGGGCTACGAGTCGTTGATGACGGCCGACTACTCCCAGATCGAGATGCGGATCATGGCGCACCTGTCCCGTGACGCCGGGCTGATCGAGGCGTTCACATCGGGCGAGGACCTGCACACCTTCGTCGCCGCCGGCGCGTTCGGCGTACCCATCGAGGAGGTGCAGCCGGAGCAGCGTCGCAGGATCAAGGCGATGTCCTACGGCCTGGCCTATGGGTTGTCGGCCTACGGGTTGGCCACCCAGCTCGGGATCTCCGCGGATGAGGCCCGGGGTCAGATGGACGCGTACTTCACCCGGTTCGGCGGGGTGCGGGACTACCTCACCAGCGTGGTCAACCAGGCTCGGATGGACGGCTACACCGAGACCATCCTCGG
>DATAVK010000124.1:0-11321 GCA_036267755.1 Mycobacteriales bacterium | reverse complement strand
GTGCGCGGCGTCGAGCGCCAACTCGATGTCCTCGGCGGTCGACTGCGCGATTTCGCAGAACGTCTTGCCGTTGACCGGGGACGGGTTTTCGAAGTACTGCCCCTTGACCGGCGGGACGAACTCGCCACCGATCCAGTTGTCGTAGCGGGACTCGAACGTGAGCTTGCTACCGGACTGGCCGGGTACGGCGAATACGGGCATCGTTGCCTCCTGCTTGGTGCGAGGGCGGCGCAGAACGCGCCGAATGCCCTCACCCTCGCCCGGCCAACGTTGCAGGAAGGTTGCAGGGCGTGACGCGACGCGTGTGACTACAGGCGTGTAACACCGGCTGCAACGAGGGCCGGTCAGCCGCCGCCGAGCTCCCGGTCCAACTGATCAAGGTGCGCGACCACGCCGGCGCGGCGGGGCGAGCTCATCGGCAAGGCGTCGAGGCAGGCGCGCCACAGCGCGATGTCGTCGTGGCAATCGGCGTCCTGCGCCCGCTGGAGCAGCAACGAGGGGTCGCGGCGCTCGATGACGGCGGCCCGCAGGTGCGCGCGGAGCTCGTCCCGCAGCCGCAGCACCTCAGGCGCCTGGGATGCCGGGAGCACCGGCCCGGTACAGCGGGACAGCGCCTCCCGCAGCTGGCCGCGGTCGAGCAGCTCGTGGATCTCCGCGACGTCGGTGCGTGGCACTACACCCAGTCGGTAGGGCCGCGACATCAGGCCCAGCTCGGGGACCTGGGACCGCAGCCGCGACAGCTCGGCCCGGACCGTTACCGATGGCGGGTCCTGCTCGTGCAGCAGGACGGCGGCGGCGTCGGCCGTCAGGCCCTCCGGGTGCTCGATGAGCAGCAGCACCAGCTCGCTGTGCCGAGGGGTGAGCACCCGTTCGCCGGTCGGCGTACCGAGCAAGGCCCGCCGACGGCCCAGGACCGACAGCTGCAGCCCGGTGCTGTGGCGACGCCGCTCGTCGGGCCGGCGGCCGAGGTTGCGGGTGAGCGAGTGGACCGTGAGCTCCGCCTCCACCGCCGCGACGGTCGCCCGCACCAACGCGGGGGTCTGCGGCACCACGACCGTGTCGTCTCCCGTGACGTCGAGGACGCCGAGAACCGCGCCGCTGCGCGGATCGTGGATCGGGGCGGCGGCGCAGCTCCACGGCGCGACGTTGCCCGCGAAGTGCTCGGCGCCGAAGATCTGCACCTCGTGGTCGAGGGTCAACGCCGTACCCGGCGCGTTGGTGCCGGCGTGCGCCTCGTCCCACCAGGCGCCCTCGACGAAGTGCATGGCCTCAGCCCGTCGCCGCAGCCGAGCGTCGCCCTCGACCCACAACAGCCGGCCCGCGGCATCGCCGACGGCGACCACGAGCCCGGCATCCGTCGCATCGCCGACCAGGAGGCGCCGCACGATCGGCATGACCGGCGCCAGCGGATGCTGCCGGCGCAGCTCGTCCAGCTCGTCGAGGTCGATGTCGACCGGCGGCAGATTGTGCTCCGGATCGACCCCGCTCCGCATCGAGCGGCGCCACGAGGCCAGCACCTCAGGCCGGACCCCGGACGGCGTCGTACCCGTCACGAAGCTCTCGTGAGCGGTGGTCAGGACGCGACGAAGCGGGCGGAGGTCACCAACGCGCTGCCAAGGCCGGGCGATCGTGCGCATCGCGGCCTCCTCGACGGATACACCGACCCTACGGCCGTGTCGTCGCCCGCGCCACCGCCGTACGCCTGCCGACTTACCTCGCGATGGTTAGCCGGGGGGCCAGAGCATGGGACGACCGCCGAGTACGTGGACGTGAGCGTGGAAGACGGTCTGGTGGGCCGCGGCGCCGGTGTTCTCGACCATCCGATAGCCGTCCTCGGCAACGCCCTCGATCTCCGCGACCTCTGCGGCCAGCCGGAACAGCTCGGCGACCTCGACGTCGCTGGAGTTCGCGACCTCGGCGAGATTGGCCAGGTGCTCGCGCGGGATGACCAGGGCGTGGACGGGGGCTTGCGGGCTCACGTCCCTGAACGCGATGGCGGTCTCGCTCTCGGCCACGATGTCGGCCTTGATCTCGCCAGCGACGATCTTGCAGAACAAGCAGTCCGGGTCGTTCATGGCGTCAGCGTAGGCGGCGGGGTCAGGTGCGCCAGCGGGTGGCGGCGCTGAGTACGGCGAGGGCGGCCGCGCCGGCGGTCGAGGCGCGCAGGACGGTATCGCCGAGCCGGACCGCGCGGCCACCTGCCGCGGTGAGCTCGCTCAGCTCGCGGTCGCTGATCCCGCCTTCGGGACCGACGACCACGACCACGTCGCCCTGCGGTGGCACCGCGAGGTCGGCGAGCGATTCGGCCGCGGCCTCGTGCAGCACCAACCCCAGGTCCGCCTCGGCCAATCGCCGGGCCACGTCCGCGGTCGACGCCGGGCCGGACACCGTTGGCCACCAGGCTCGACGGGCCTGCTTCGCCGCCGCGCGGGCCGTCTCCGACCACCTGGCCGCGCTCCGGTCGGTCCAGCGCGCGATGCACCGCTCGGCCTGCCAGCCGAGGACTTCGTCGACGCCGATCTCGGTCATGGTCTCGACCGCCTGTTCGTCCCGGCCGCCCTTGGCCAGCGCCTGTACGACGGTGAACAACGGCGACGGCCGCTCGACGACCTCGACCGAGCCCACCTCGGCAGCCAGGCCACCGCGGTGGACCTCGGTGACCGTGGCGTGCAGCAGCGCGCCTAACCCGTCGGTGAGATCGATCGGCTCGCCGACCCGCAGCCGGCGAACGTCGGCGGCGTGCCGGCCCTCGGCGCCGTCGAGCCGGACCAGGTCCCCGGCGCTTACGTCGGCGGCTCCGGAGAGCTCGAAACGGGCGGTCGTAGTCATCGGCGTACGGTCGCCCGCCGCGACTTACTTGAAGGCGCCGCGGAGCCGCGAGAACAGGCCATGTCCGCCGTCGGCGTGGGTCGCGGGGTTGGAGATCGTGACCTCAGGGGTCTCCTCACCGCGCAGCCGGGCGAGCTCGCGGAGCAACCGCTCCTGCTCGCCGTCGAGCTTCGACGGGGTCTGCACCTCGTAGTGGACGTGCAGGTCGCCGCGCCCGACACCGCGGTCGAGGTGCGGGACGCCGCGAGCCCGCAGCGTCTGCACATGACCGGACTGGGTCCCGGGCTTCACGGTCAACGTCTCGGCCCCGTCGAGGGTCTCGAGCTTCACCTCGGTGCCGAGCGCCGCGGCTGTCATCGGCAGGTCGACGCGGCAGTGCAGGTCGTCGCCGTCGCGGGTGAACAGCGCGTGCTCCCGCTGCCGAACTTCGACGTACAGGTCACCGGCAGGCCCTCCGCCCGGACCGACCTCGCCCTCGCCGGACAGCCGCAGCCGCATCCCGTCGTCGACGCCGGCCGGCACCTTGACGGTGACGGTACGACGGGCCCGCACCCGGCCGGCTCCGCCGCAGTCGTGGCACGGGTTGCGGATCTTGCTGCCGACGCCGCCGCAGTCGGGGCAGGTGCGTGACGTGACGAGCTGACCGAGGAACGACCGCTGCACGGACTGCACCTCGCCGCGGCCGCCGCAGGTGGCGCAGGTCTCGGGGTGAGTGCCGGCCGCGGTGCCCGCACCCGAGCAGGTGCCGCACACAATCGCCGTGTCGAGGGTGATGTCTCGCGTCGTACCGAACGCCGCATCGGCGAGGTCCAGGTCGATCCGGACCAGCGCGTCGGCTCCGGCGCGGCTGCGCGAGCGAGGCCCCCGCGTCGCGCCGCCCTGCGCGGCGCCAAAGAAGGCATCCATGATGTCGGAGAAGCCGCCGAAGCCGCCCGCACCGGGCTGGCCACCGCCACCGCCGGCAGACAGCGGGTCACCGCCGAGGTCGACGATCTGCCGTTTCTGCGGGTCGGACAGCACGTCGTAGGCCGCCTGCACCGCCGTGAACTTCTCGTGGGCGTCCTCCGACGGGTTGACGTCAGGGTGCAGCTCGCGGGCGAGCTTGCGGTACGCCTTCTTGATCTCGTCGGGCGAGGCGGTTCGGGACACGCCGAGAATGCCGTAGTAGTCGCGGGCCATCAGGCGCTCAGCCCTCGGCCAGGATCTGGCCGACGTAGCGGGCAACGGCGCGCACCGCACCCATGGCGCCCGGGTAGTCCATCCGGGTCGGGCCGAGGACGCCGAGCGCGGCCAGCGCGTTCGACGCGTCACCGCCGTACCCGGTGGAGATCACGGACGCGCCGTAGAGCCCCTCGTAGAGGTTCTCCTCGCCGATGCTGACCCGCAGCGTCTGCGGGTCGGCGATCTCGCCGAGCAGCCGGAGCAGGACGACGTGCTCCTCGAGCGCCTCGAGCACCGGGCGGATGGTGTTCGGGAAGTCCAGGGCAGATCCGCGGGCGAGGTTGGCGGTGCCCGCCAGCACGACCCGATCGTCAACCCGCTCGACCAGGGTCTCCAGCACGGTGCTCACGACAGCCACCAGAGCCGGCCGGTCGTCGACCGGGACCGTCGCTGGGAGGTCTCCGACCAGGCCGGCGGCGTCCACCAGCGGCCGGCCCGCGATGTGCTGGTTGAACACCGACCGCATGTCGGCGACCTCGTCCTCGGTGAGCGCGCCCGGCAGCTCAACGACCCGCTGCTCGACGCGGCCAGTGTCGGTGATGAGGACCACCATCAGCCGCGACTCGGTCAGCCGCACCAGCTCGATGTGGCGCACCGCGGAGCGCGACAGCGACGGGTACTGCACCACGGCGACCTGCCGGGTCAGCTGGGCGAGCAGACGCACCGCCCGGTTGACGACATCGTCGAGGTCGACGGCGCCGCGCAGGAACTCCTCGATCGCGCGGCGCTCGGCCGGCGACAACGGCTTGACGGTCGACAGCTTGTCGACGAACAGCCGATAGCCCTTGTCCGTCGGCACCCGACCGGCACTGGTATGCGGCTGCGTGATGTAGCCGTCCTCCTCGAGGGTGCCCATGTCATTGCGGATCGTCGCGGGCGAGACCCCGAGGTGGTGACGCTCGACGAGGGACTTGGACCCGACCGGTTCGTTGGTCGAGACGTAGTCCTCGACGATGGCGCGCAACACCTCGAGCTTGCGGTCATCGAGCATGAGGCGCACCTCCTTCGAGCGTCCTGGCACTCATCAGACTCGAGTGCCAAGTGTACGGCGAGACCTCCGGGTCACCGAGGTGACGCAAGTGACGGCGCGCCGGACACCGTTAGGCACCCTCACGGCGCGGGTACGAATGCTGTGGGTGGCCTAGGTCCGCGACGTGCCCGCGTGGCGTCCGCCGCCCGTCGCTGACGTCCGCCACCCGTCCCAAAGGAGTCTCGTGTCCGCCCCGGTCTCGACCGACCTGCTCGATGGCCGCTACCGGCTCACGCAGCGCCTCGCGGCTGGTGGCATGGGCGTGGTGTGGCGGGCCTGGGACGACGTGCTGGGCCGCGAGGTGGCGGTGAAGCTGATCCGCGCCGAGTACGCCGACGACCCGACGTTTCGGCAGCGGCTGCGGGCGGAAGCCCGAGCCATCGCGTCGATCCGTAGCCCGCACGTGGTCCGGATCCATGACGTCTGCGAGGAGCCGGATCCGGACGGCGGATGCCGGGCATTCCTGGTGATGGAGCTCATCGACGGCGAGTCGCTCTCGACCCAGCTGCAACACGGGCCGCTCACCGTGGCCGCGGCCGGCGACGTCCTGGCGCAACTCGCGGATGCCCTCACCGCGGCCCAGGCATGCCAGGTTGTGCACCGCGACATCAAGCCGGGCAACGTGATCGTCGATGGCTCCGGCCATGTGACCCTCCTCGATTTCGGGATCGCCCGGGCCGCAGATGGCGTGGCACTGACCACGACGGGCACCATGATCGGCACCGCCCGGTACATGGCACCCGAACGGGTCACCGGTGGCGCAGCCTCGGCTGCGAGCGACGTGTACGCGCTCGGCGTCCTCGGCTACGAATGCCTGGCCGGTTCGGTGCCGTTCGAAGGAGCGTCCGACATCGCTGTCGCCCTGGCGCATGCGCACGATCCGGTCCCCCCGCTGCCCGCTGACGTGCCGCGCCCGATGGCCGACCTCATCATGGGCATGCTCGCCAAGGATCCGGCCGAGCGGCCCAGCGCAACCGTCGTAGCCGCCGCCGCTCGACCACTTGCTGGTCCGTTCCGGACCGGCGCACCCGCGGAGCCGTCGTCGCCAGCTGTCACCGACTTGCCGCCGACCTTGCCGATCTCGTCCGCGGCGCCGACGACGCCGATGCCAGACCCGCTAAGTCCGGGCCATGGGGACGGCTCGCGCCCCTGGTGGCGGCAGCCACTGTGGCTGGCCATCGCCGCTGCGGCGGGGATCGCCGTTCTGGCTCTGCTGGTCGCGCTCGCCGTGGGCGGGCAGTCTGCGCAACCGAACCGGCCGGCCGCCTCACCAAGCGCCGCAGCGACCCACAAGCCGAGCGCCTCGACGACCGTCACGGTGACGGGTAGCCGTTACGTCGGGGAGACCTGGACCTCCGCGGCGGCCCAATTGCGCCGGCTGGGGGTGGTCCCGCACCGAACCGACGTCACTGGGCCAGTCGGGCGGGTCATCAGCGTGTCGCCGACCGGGACACTTCATCGCGGGTCGGCCGTGTCCGTGTCCGTGGGCACCGCGCCGACGCCGCCGGGGCCAGCAGCGACACCGCCAGGTCATGGCCATGGGCACGGGCCAGGCCCGGGCGGCCCCGGAAACGGGAACGGGAAGGGTCACGGGCCGGGCGACGGCTGACCGGCGGCCGTCGTACCCTCCGGTCATGGCCGTGGACGACGCCGAGGGTGCGAGTTCACGCTGGTCGATCCGGTCACCGGGCTCGGTGTTGTCCATCGGGTCGCGTGGCTCCGTGCTCTCGATCGGCTCGATCGGCTCCGCGCTGTCGATCGGCTCGGTCGGGTCGTTTGGCTCCGTCGGCTCAGTGGGTTCCTTCGGATCCGTGGGTGCCGTGCTGTCCGCGCTGTCCTTCTGGTCCGTCATGTCCTGGCGTGGCCACCGCCAGATCCTCGCGGGATCACCTGGATCGTCACGCCGATAGGTGACCCGCTTGTCACGTCGCTGTAACAGAGCTCGGTCACGCTGAGCCTGGCGGCGGACGCGGAGGTCAGGGACACGATGGGGATTCAGCTGCGGATCACGCTGCCGGACCAGCCTGGGGCGCTGGCGAGGATGACGCAGGCGATCGCCCGTGCTGGCGCCGACGTCATCTCGATCACCGTGCTGGAGTCCGAGGCGGGCCGCGCAGTCGACGACCTGCGGCTGCGATGGCCGGACGGCCGGCCGACGCAGACCCTGTTGGACGCGGTGCACGGGTGTGCCGGCGTGGCGGTCCTGGGGTGCCGGCGTACCCGTTGGGTGCTCGACGGACGCCCGGAGCTCGACCTGTTCGGCTGTCTGCTGGCCGTGCCGGAACGCGGCATGGAGACGTTGCTCGACATGGTGCCCATCGCGCTCGACACCGACTGGGCGGAGTTGCGCGCTCCGGTACGCCGGCTGCCGGTGCTCTACGCCACCACGACGCAGCCCCGTGACGATGTCGCGCCGGACACCATGCCGGTGCGCGCCCTCGCTACCCAGTCGGGTGACTCGTCGTGCGCCTACCTGCCGCTGCAAGCGCTGCGGTCCGTGCTGGTGCTCGGCCGCGACGGCGGCCCGCCGTTCCTGCGTGCCGAGCTCGCCAGCGCCGAGCGGATCGTGGACCTCGCGGTGAAGCTGCTCGAACGGATCCTCCAGGACCCCAGCATGTTCGCGGAGCCGAGCGAGCTGACCGCCCACCTGATGATGGCGGAAGGTGCCTGACCCGTCGCACGTGCGTGTCCGCCGCGACGCGAGTAGACCTTGGTCATGTCCGCGACCTCACGGCTCGACACGCTGCAGCAGCGTCACTCCTGGGTCGGCTTTCCGCTAGCGGTCGCCTACAAGTTCTTCGACGACCAGGGCGGCTACCTGGCCGCGCTCATCACCTACTACGGCTTCCTGTCGCTGTTCCCACTGCTGCTGCTCGTCGTCACGGTTCTCGGCTTCGTCCTCCACAACGACCCGTCGCTGCAGAACCAGATCATCAACTCCGCGGTGGGCGACTTCCCGATCGTCGGCGAGCAGCTGAAAAGCGACATCACGGGCTTCCACGGCTCCGACGTCGCACTGGTGCTCGGCCTGGTGGGCCTGCTCTACGGCAGCCTCGGAGTGGCGCAGGCCGCCCAGCACGCCATGAACACGGTCTGGGCGGTTCCCCGCCATCGGCGGCCGAACCCGCTGCGGTCCAGGCTGCGCAGCCTGCGGCTGCTGCTGCTCCTCGGGCTGGGCGTCCTCATCACCACAGCCCTGTCGGCGCTGTCGACCAGTGCCGCGGCGTACGCGCACGACCTCGCCGGCGTCAGCATCGGTCTGCGAATCCTCGCGATCGTCGTCGGGGCGGCGGCCAACATTGGGCTGTTCATCTTGGCCTTCCGGCTCCTCACCAGCCGGCCGGTGTCGGTTCGGGACGTGTGGGTCGGAGCGGTCGTTGCCGGCCTGGTGTGGCAGGTACTGCAGCTGGTCGGCACCTACATCGTGGCCCACCACGTCAAAGGAGCGTCGGAGGTCTACGGAACGTTTGGGCTCGTGCTCGGCCTGATGCTGTGGATCTACGTCGAGGCAATCGTGGTCGTCATCAGCGCGGAGCTCAACGTGGTGCTGCGCCACCGGTTGTGGCCGCGATCTCTGCTGACGCCGTTCACGGATGACGTCGACCTGACCCACGCCGACGAGCGGGTGTACGGCGGGATGGCGACCGCGCAGCGCATCAAGGGGTTCGAGCAGGTCGACGTGAGCTTCGACCGGCCGGACGACCCGCCCGGCGAAGACGACGAGGGGCCGTGACCGGAAGACCGAGCGTCGTGCACCGCCGTCGACTGGTCGCGCAACGGCTGACCGATCCGCCGGCGGAGACGGTCGCCGAGACGGTCGGTCATCTGCTGGCGGTCCAGGCGCAAGACCCTCGCGGGTTCCGGCTCGCCCTGCGGGCGCGGACCCGCGGCCTGCACGTGAGCGACGTCGACCGGGCACTCAGCGAGGAACGGTCGGTCGTGGTGAGCTGGCTCAACCGCGGCACCCTCCACCTGGTGCGCAACGAGGACTACTGGTGGCTGCATGCGCTGACCGCCCCGACGCTCGCCACGGCCAACAACCGGCGGCTGGGCCAGGAAGGTGTCGGCCCCGACGACGCCGAGCGAGGGATCGCGATCATCCGCTCGACCGTGTCCTCGAACGGCCCGACCGGGCGGCGAGAGCTCCGGGACCGGTTGGCCTCCGCCGGCGTACCGGTGGCGGGCCAGGCCGTCGTCCACCTGCTGTACGCGGCCACCTTGCTCGGCCTCGTCGTCCGAGGGCCGGTGATCCGCGGCGACCAGGCCTTCGTCGGCGTCGAGGACTGGCTCGGCCGATCCCCGGAGTTTCCGGACCGGGACGTCCTGCTGGGCGAGCTGGCCCGGCGCTACCTCGCCGGGCACGGGCCGGCTACCGACCGGGACCTGGCGAAGTGGTCGGGGCTGCCGGTTCGGGATGCGCGGCGGGGGTTCACGGAGATCGCTGACGACCTGGTCGATTGCGGCGCCGGCCTGGTCGACCTGGCCGGGCGCTCGGCCGGCGATCCGGGTGTCCCGCCGCCGCTTCTGCTGGGGTCGTTCGACCCGCTCCTGCTGGGCTGGGCGTCACGCGAGGACGTGCTGGGAGATCACCCCGGGGTAGTCACCACGAACGGCGTCTTCCGGCCGGTCGTGCTGGTGAACGGACGCGTCGTCGGGACCTGGGGGCTGCCCCGCGGCCGGGCCACGCTGAACCCGACGACGCGACTGACCGCGGCGACCCGGTCGGCGCTGGCCGCCGAGGCCGCAGCGGTGGAACGGTTTCTCGACCTGAACTAGTTGTGACCTTCCCACCAGCGGTCAACGCCGATGAGCACGACGGCCAGGAAGCCTGCGATCGTGATCAGATCAGCCATGACTCCAGACTCCCCTACGGTTCGGACAGTTCGGTCGACACCGGGTGTCTAGGGGCCAAACGTCAGTCGACGATCTCGCGCGCGACGGCATCCGCCAGCAGGCGGCCGCGCAGCGTGAGAACGAGCGTGCCCGCGTCGTGACGGTCGGGGTCGACCAGGCCGTCCCGGCGGGCAACCGACGCCGCCTGGCGGCCCTGATCGGACAGGCCGGCGAGCCGCAGCCCGCTGCGCAGCCGGACCCGGAGCAGCACGTCCTCCATCCGCCTCGCCGTACCGTCGAGCACCTCACGGGCCGCCGCGGGCGAGCTGGAGTCGGCCAATCGAGCGGCGTACGCGGTCGGGTGCTTGACGTTCCACCAGCGAACGCCGCCGACATGACTGTGCGCGCCCGGGCCGGCGCCCCACCAGTCGCCACCGGTCCAGTAGAGCTCGTTGTGCCGGCACCGGTCCTCGGGAGTGCGGGCCCAGTTCGACACCTCGTACCAGTGCAGGCCGGCCGCGGCTAGCGCTGCCTCCGCCATCAGATACCGGTCGGCCAGCACGTCGTCATCCGGCATGGGCAGCGCGCCTCGGGCGATCTGGGCGGCGAGCCGGGTGCTCGGCTCGACGATCAGCGAGTACGCCGAGATGTGGTCGGCACCCGTCGCCGTCGCCGCATCGAGCGACCCCTGCCAGTCAGCGTCGCTCTCCCCCGGCGCGCCGTAGATCAGGTCGAGGTTGACGTGCTCGAAGCCGGCTGCCCGCGCCTCGGCCACTGCGGCCTCGGGGCGGCCCGGCGTGTGGCGGCGGTCCAAAGTCGCCAGCACGTGCGGGGAACTGGACTGCATGCCAAGGCTGATCCGGGTGAAGCCGCCAGCGCGGAGCGCCTCCAGGTACGGCGGATCGACCGACTCGGGGTTCGCCTCGGTCGTGATCTCGGCGTCGGGCGCGAGGCCGAAGTCGTCCCGGATCCGGTGCAGGATGGCGACCAGGTCGGCCGGCGGCAGCAGGGTCGGCGTACCGCCTCCGAAGAAGACCGTCGCGGCCGGGACGTCGCGGTCCCCCAGGACCCGGCGGGCCAGGGCCAGCTCTCGGAGCACGGTTTCGGCGTACGCCGATTGGGACGCGCCACCCCCGAGCTCGGCCGCCGTGTAGGTATTGAAGTCGCAGTAACCGCAGCGCGTGGCGCAGAACGGGATATGGACGTAGAGCCCGAACGGCCGGCTGCCGAGCCCGTTGAGCGCGGCCGCCGGGAGCTCGCCCGACGCGGGTGCGGGATCACCCTCAGGCAGCGTCGACGGCATCAGGCCTTGGGGGCGTCGGCGTTCGTCGACAGCGCGGCGATGAAGGCCTCCTGCGGCACCTCGACCCGGCCGACCATCTTCATCCGGCGCTTGCCTTCCTTCTGC
>DATAVK010000123.1:0-11572 GCA_036267755.1 Mycobacteriales bacterium | reverse complement strand
ACCGCCAACGACACCGGCAGGATCAACTCACTGGCCCGGGGCGCCACCACGACGCCACCCAGCACCGTGCCCGTCCCCGCCCGGCAGTACAGCTTCACGAAGCCGTCCTCGATGCCCTGCATCTTGGCCCTGGCATTGGTGGCCAGCGGGAGCTTCACGTGCTGCACGTCGGCCTCGTGGGCCTCGACCGCGGCCTGTCCGATCCCGACCGTGGCGATCTCGGGATCGGTGAACACGTTGGCGGCCACCCGGGTGAGGCGCAGCGGCGCGACGGCATCGCCAAGGGCATGCCACATCGCGGTCCGGCCCTGCATCGCGGCAACGGATGCCAGCAGGAGCACCCCAGTGCAGTCCCCCGCGGCGTAGACGCCCTGGCAGGTGGTCCGCGAGACCCGGTCGACCCGCACGTAGCCGCGCTCGTCGCTCGCCACCCCGACGTGCTCCAGCCCAAGCCCAGCGGTGTTCGGCACGGAGCCGACGGCGACCAGGCAGTGTGACCCGCTCACCTGGCCGCCATTGGTCAGGTCGACGACGATGCCATCACCGACGCGACGCACGCCGGCGGCGCGGGAGCGCTTGACGATATGCATCCCGCGCCTGGTGAAGACGTCCTCGATGAGCAACGCCGCATCCGCGTCCTCGCTCGGCAGCACCCGGTCGCGGCTGGACACCAGCGTGACGTCGCAGCCCAGCGCCAGGTAGCCGCTGGCGAACTCCGCGCCGGTCACGCCGGACCCGACCACGACCAGGTGCTCGGGGAGCACCGGCAGGTCGTAGAGCTGCTGCCAGTTGAGGATCCGCTCGCCGTCGGGTTCCGCCCCGGGCAGCACCCGTGGCGAGGCACCGGTGGCGATCAGGACGAGGTCGGCGCCCATCCCCTCTTCGCCGTCGGCAGTGGAGATGACGAGCCGGTTCGACCCGACCAGCCGGCCGGTTCCGCGGAGGATCTGGACGCCCTCACGTCGTACCCGGTGCTCGATGTCATGTGACTGGGCGAGCGCGAGCGCCTTCACCCGCTTGTTCACTGCAGTCAGGTCGACCGCGACCTGCTCGACGGCGAGCTCACCGCTGCGGAGCCGGACTCCGAGCTCCTCACTGGCGGCGAACATCGTCATCGACTCGCTCGTCGCGATCAGCGTCTTGGACGGCACACAGTCGGCGAGCACGCACGCCCCGCCGAGGCCCTGGCTGTCGATGACGGTGACCTCGGCGCCGAGCTGGGCTCCGACCAGCGCCGCCTCATAGCCCGCCGGGCCGCCGCCGAGGATCGCGATGCGGGTCACTCGACCATTGTCCTCCGGCGGTACTGCCGGGACGGGCACGGCCGCTCATTACGCTTCCGGCTGTGGCTCTCTACGCGGCGTACGGGTCGAACCTGGATCCGACGCAAATGCGGGAGCGCTGTCCCGCCTCGCCCTCGCGCGGGGCAGGCTGGCTCGAGGGCTGGCGGCTGACCTTCGGTGGCGAGGACCTCGGCTGGGAAGGCTCGTTGGCCACGGTGGTCGAGGCGCCGGACGAACGGGTCTTCGTGATGTTGTACGACGTCCCATCCCACGACGAGGCGGCGCTCGACGAGATCGAGTTCGCCTCGACCGGGCTGTATCGCAAGATCCGGGTGCGGGTCCAAACCTTGGACGGCGAGCGACTCACCTGGCTCTACGTCCTCGACGGCTACGAGGGCGGCCTGCCCTCGGCCCGCTATCTGGGCGTGATGGCGGACGCCGCCGAGCAGGCGGGCGCCCCCGACGACTACGTGCTCGACCTGCGGACCCGGCCCTGCCGCACCGTCGGCCCCTGACCACCCAACCCGCTAGCGCACTCAGCCGGCGGCCAGCGCGGCGGCCACCATCAGCCGGACGCCGATGGACAGGCACCGCTCGTCCACGTCGAACGTGGACTGGTGCAGGTCGACGCTGAGCGTGCTGCCCGGCGAGCGCACCCCGAGTCGGGCGAGCGCACCCGGAACCTGCTCGACCATCCAGCCGAAGTCCTCGCCGCCGAGGCTCTGCTCCGCCTCAACGATCGCGTCGACGCCCCACTCGTCGGTGACGACGCGGCGCAGCAGGTCGACGCTGGAGGCGGCGTTCACCACGGGCGGGACACCGCGGATGTAGGTGACCTCGACCCCGACGCCGTACGGCGAGGCGATGGTTTGGATCACGTCCTCGAGCACGGCCGGCAGCCGGGCCCAGCCGTCCCGGTCGAGGATCCGGACCGTCCCGCGTGCCAGGCCGCTGCGCGGGATGACGTTCGCGACCGCGCCGGCGCTGACCTGCCCCCAGACCAGGTTGACCCCGGACCGTACGTCGATCCGACGGGCTAGCAGGCCGGGCGAGCGGTCCACCACGGCGCCCAGCGCCGACACCAGGTCGGCGGTGAGGTGCGGCCGGGCGGTGTGACCGCCGGGCCCGGTCAGCGCTACGTCGACGTGGTCGCTGGCGGAGGTGATGGACCCAGTCCGCAGCCCGATCTTGCCGACGTCGACCGACGGGTCGCAGTGCAATGCGAACAGCTGCGAGAGCCCGTCGAGCTCCCCGGCCCGGATCACGCCCAGCGCACCGCCCGGCACCGTCTCCTCGGCGGGCTGGAAGATCAGCCGGACGCCGTGCGGCAGGCTTCCGGCGGCCGCCAGCCGCGCCAGGGCCAGCCCGGCACCGAGCACCACGGTCGTGTGCACGTCGTGGCCGCAGGCGTGGGCGACGCCCGGCACCATGGAGCGGTATGGCACGTCCTTCTCGTCTGGGATCGGCAGCGCGTCGAGGTCAGCGCGCAGTCCCACGACGGGGTTGGTGCCGATGTCGCAGACCAGCCCAGTCCCACTGGGCAGCACCCGGGGCTGCAGGCCGGCGTGCGACAGGGCATCCCCGACGAGCTGGGTAGTACGCCGTTCCTCGTCCCCTAGCTCCGGGTGGGCGTGCAGGTCACGTCGTACCTCGACCAGCCGGGCGGCGTTTCCGGCCAGGAACTCCTCCGCGCTCACGCGGCATCCACCCTTCGAGGCCCGGACTTGGTCGGGCCCGACAGTACCGAAGCGGGGTCAGCGGTGGGCGGGCGCCGGGTCGCGCCGGGGCGCGTCGCTGGGGATGTCAAGCGCGTCGGCGCTGTCCCGCGGTGCGGCGTCGTCCACGAGGACGGGCTGGGTGACACCCGCCCGCGCCCAGTCAGAGGTGATCTGACCGGCCCGGTGGAACCGATCCACCTCCTGCAACCGACGGTCTCGACCGTGTTTCGGCAGCACGAACGCCGTGACGGCGACGATGATGGCAGCAGCCAATAGGACAAATGCCACTAGTTTCCTCAGCTTCCTCACAGGCGGGCAGTTCCACCCCACGACAGCACACCCCCCGAGGGGGCAGTCAAACGCCGGGGCTCGATGAGGGGCGCTCCAGCCGGTAGCCTCTCCGCGATGTCCGCCCGCACCACGCTCGTGCTCGCGGCCGTGGTTCTGGCCACCGACCTGCTCACCGCAGGCCTGAGCCCCACGGCCGCGGCCTCCGCGTCGGCCGGGCACGCTGGCCCCCGCAGCACGGTCGGTGGCCCACTGCTGGCGTCCACGGGCGTCGTGGTCCAACCCCAGCCGGGCGCTCCTGCGCTGCCGCCCGCGAGCCAGCTCCCGGCCTCCTCCTGGCTGGTGGCCGACCTCACGACCGGCCAGGTGCTCGCAGCCAAGGACCCGCACGCCCGGCGGCTGCCGGCCAGCACCCTGAAGACGCTGACCGCCGTCACACTGCTGCCCCGACTGGCGCCGAACCGGCTCGTGATGACGACCGAGCACGACGCCGGGGTTGACGGGACCCGAGTCGGACTGGTCCCGGGTCATCGCTACACCGTGCGGACGCTCTTCACGGCCATGCTCATGGTGAGCGCCAACGACGCCGCCGACGCGCTCGCCCAGGCGGCTGGCGGCACCAAGACCACGCTGGCTGCGATGAACGCCGAGGCCCACCACCTGCGGGCCGACGACACCGTGGCCAAGACCCCGAGCGGCCTGGACGCGGCCGGCGAGTCGACCTCGGCGTACGACTTGGCGCTGATCGCGCAGGCCGGGCTGGCGATGCCGTCGTTCCGCCACTATATCAGCATCGTGAAGAGCCGAATGCCCGAGGCTCACCACAAGCACTTCCAGATCTACACCCACAACCAGCTGCTCACGACGTACCGCGGCGACATCGGCGTCAAGAATGGGTACACGGTGGCCGCGGAGGGGACGGACGTCCAGGCCGCGACGCGACACGGCCAGACCATCGTCGTCACCTTGATGCATGCCAACCCGAACTTCTGGCCGATGGCCCGGGATCTGCTCAACTGGGGCTTCAAGGCGGTGGGCAAGGTGAACCCGGTCGGGTCGCTGGTCCAGCCACTGCAAGCACCCACCGCGGCAACGCACACAGCCGTCGCGACGGCACCGGCCGCCGTCGCCACCCCGAGCTCCCACGGGCGTCGGTTTTCCAGCCTCGAGGTGGGGGCCATGGGCCTCACGGTCTTCGCCCTGCTGGGGACGGTCGCCACCGAGACCAGGCGCCGCCGCCGTCGCCGCTACCGGTACCGCAGCCGCTGGACGCTCCCGAAGTACTGACCCCAGGTCATGATCACGGTTTGGTCAAGACCGGTCACACGGCGGTGATCATCCGTGTACTGTCCGCACACCTTGCTCCCCGAGCAGGTGGCGCCGCCGGCCGGGCGGGGCAGGATTCGAGCGACCAGGGGTCGGAGTGACACAAGGCACGGTCAAGTGGTTCAACGGCGAGAAGGGGTACGGCTTCATCGCCGTCGACGGCGGAGACGACGTCTTCGTCCACTACAGCGCCATCGACATGCCAGGCTTCAAGTCCTTGGACGAGGGCCAGCGCGTCGAGTTCGACGTGACGCAGGGCCAGAAGGGCCCGCAGGCCGACAAGGTGCGCGCCGTCTGACCGGCTGACCGCAGGCGGACGTTCAGTCCGACGCCGGCGGCTCCGTCGCCGCCGTCCGGTCGTACGACGTGTCGACGTCCTCCTCATCCACGTAACGCTCGCGTTCGGCGTACCCCTCGAACGCGCGGAAGTCGGCCTCGGTCGCCGGAGCATCCGTGAGCGCCCGCGGCCACAGTCGGTACTGCCGGACGACGTTCACCTGCGCGGCGAACAGCATGGCCTGGGACTGCAGGTAGAACCACGACATCAGGACGATGACGGAGCCGAACGACCCGTAGGTCGCGTTGGCGCTGGCCAGTTTGTGGGTCTGGAAGGCCGTGGCGGTCGTCTGCAGAACGGCGAAGGACACCGCCGCGATGACGCCGCCTGGCAGCGCGTCGCGGAAGCTGACCGGCCGAACCGTCAGCCAGCGGAACAACGTCGTGAACAGCAGGGCGTTCAGGACGACGGCGAGCGCGACGCCAAGAATGGTGGCAACCCAGCCCAGGTTCAGGCCGACGCTCTTGCCGCTGGCTGGGATGCCGGCGATCAGCGTGGTCAGGATCAGCCCGAGGCCGCCGACGACGATCAGCCGCAGCGCCCGCAGTGTTTTCGGGACGAACCCCGGCTGGTCGGTGCGTGCCACCAAGTACACCGTGTCCCACGCGGTCTGCGCCGTCTTCGCGACGCCCAGTCCGCTGTAGACCGCTAGGACGACGCCGAACACGACGACCAGAGCACTTCCCTGCTTGGGGAGCGGCGCTTTGTTGATCAGGGGGAAGTTCGCCAGCGCGTCGTTCTCGACGTGGCGGTACTCACTCGGGTGTCCGTGCAGGACGAACCCCATGACCGAGGCCAGCGCGATCAGCAGCGGGAAGATCGAGAAGAAGGCGTAGTAGGTGATGAGTACGGCGAGGTTGCCGGACTGGTCGTCACTGAACTTCTTGTAGACGGCGAACGGAAAGGCCAGCCAGCGATGCGCGCGCTGCTGGTCGTCGATCCGCGCCAGGATGCCCATGGTCGGTCACTACCCCGCTGCGGAGCTCCTCACCATCCCTCGTCGTGCCCCGCAAAACGCTCCTCGGTCGGGCCCGGCAGGCCACCGGCGCCGAACGTCACGTCGCGTTGCGGCCGCCAGTGCAGGTCGGGTCCCTGCTCGAACAGCGTCAGGCCCCAGACCCGGAAGCTGGCGTCGAACGCAGCCAGTTCGACGTAGGCACGCTCGAGCGCGACCGCGGGCAGGTCATGGGCCACCGTGACGTGGGGGTGGTACGGGTAGCCGATGGTGCGCTGCAACGGGCCCGACCGCACCGCGACCTCCAGCTGTTCGCATTCGGCGATCCCGACGACCAGCGGCACGAACACGACCGGTGACACCGGCAGGAACGTCGCCGACCCACGGAGCCGGATGTCGAACGGCTCGAACTTGGCAGCGACCCGCCGCAGGTGCTCCTCGATCTCGGGGAGCGCCTCGGTCGGGACCGGCGTGGGCGGGAGCAGCGTGACGTGCGGCACGATGCGCTCCGCGTTCGGGTCACCGAGCCGCTCCCGCCACTCCTGCAGCTCGCGCTTGTAGGGCTCCGGGATGTCGAGCGCGACTCCGATGTTGCGCGAGTCCTCCGTCATCGGCCCGGGGCGAGGAAACCCACGGCGTCGTAGGCCTGCTGGAGGACCACGGAGCCGGTCGCTGCCGCCTCGGTGGCGCCGCGGGCGAGGACGGCATCGAGTGCGTCGACGTCGTCGAGCCAGGCCCGGGTGCGTTCCTGGAACGGCTCGACCCAGGCGAGGACCGCCTCGGCCACTGCCGCCTTGAGATCGCCGTACCCGCGCCCGTCGAACTCCTTCTCCAGCTCCTCGATGCCCACCCCGCTGAACGCCGACAGCACCACCAGCAGGTTGCTGACGCCGGGCTTCTCGGCCGGGTCGTAGCGCACCTCGCGGCCGGTGTCGGTGACGGCGCTGCGGATCTTCTTGGCGATCTGTTTCGGGGAGTCGAGCAGCCAGACGACGCCGGAGCCGCCGATCGACTTCGACATCTGCTTGTCGACGACCTGGAAGTCGTAGATCTTCGCGGTCTCCTTGGGGATGTAGGGCTCCGGTACGACGAACACCTCGCCGAACCGGGAGTTGAACCGCTGCGCCAGGTCCCGGGAGAGCTCGAGGTGCTGGCGCTGGTCCTCACCCACCGGCACCAGCTCGGGCCGGTAGAGCAGGATGTCGGCGGCCTGCAAGATCGGGTACGTGTAGAGCCCGACATTGGAGCTGCCGCCGCCGTCGCGCGCGCTCTTGTCCTTGAACTGTGTCATCCGGTTGGCTTCGCCGTACCCGGTGAGGCAGCCGAGGACCCAGGCGAGCTGGGCGTGCTGCGGCAGGTGGCTCTGCACGAACAGCACCGAGCGGTCCGGGTCGACGCCCGCAGCGAGGAACTGGGCCGCGGTCACCCGGGTACGGCGGCGACGCACCTCCGGGTCGGTGTCGACCACGGTGAGTGAGTGCATGTCCGCCACGAAGTAGAAGACGTCGTGGGTGGGTTGCAGCGACACCCACTGCCGCAGCGCGCCGAGGTAGTTACCCAGATGCAGCGAGTCCGCGGTCGGCTGCATCCCTGACAGCACGCGTGGCCGGTTGTTCGGTGGCATGTCCCCAGTCTCTCTCGGACGCCCTGGGCGTCGCTCAGTCATTCTCGGTCAGGTCGTCGTCACCGGCGCTCGTCGCCACGACGTCCGGCGGCATCTCGTCGTCGTCGCTGACCAGCACGGTCACCCGCACCCGGGCGACCCGGCGGCCGTCCATCTCGGTGACCTTCAGCCGCAGCCCGCCCGCCTCGACGGCATCACCGGTGCGGGCCAGTCGGCCGAGGGTCGACATCACCAGGCCGCCGACGGTCTCGTACGGGCCATCGGGCAGCTCATGTCCGGTCGCCTCGGCGAAGTCGTCGAGGTTCAACAGCCCGTCGACCTCGAGGTCGCCGCCCTGCAGCGTCCTCGCGTTGCTGTTGAGGTCGTCGTACTCGTCGTGGATCTCGCCCACGAGCTCCTCGATCAGGTCCTCCAGCGTGACGATGCCGGCGGTGCCGCCGTACTCGTCGACGACCACCGCGAGGTGCTCCCCGTTGCGGCGCATCTCCGACATCGCGGGAAGCACCTGTTTGGTCGCCGGGAGCATCGGGACCTCGCGGGCCAGGTCGGCGAGCCGCAGCCCGCGTCGCTCGTTGCCGGGCGGCCGGTAGAGGTCACGCACGTGAACGAACCCGACGACGTCGTCGTGGGAGCCCCGCACCACCGGGAACCGGCTGTGTGGCGAGTCGTGGGCGATCTTCATCGCCCGGGTCACCGTCCAGCTGGCGTCGAAGAACTCGACCTCGGTGCGTGGCACCATGACCTCGCGGATCTGGCGCTCCCCCGCCTCGAACACCTCGTCGATGAGCCGTCGCTCGTCGCTGGACAGCGCCTCGTGAGTGCTCACCAAGTCGCGCAACTCGTCCTCGGAGATCGCCTCCCGGTTCAGCGCCGGGTCGCCGCCGACCAGCCGGACGACGCCGTTGGTGGAGATCGACAGCGCCCAGATCACTGGCCGCATCAGCAGCGCGAACCGTTCCAGCGTCGGGGCGACGGCAAGCGACACCCCCTCGGTCCGCTGTAGCGCGATCCGCTTCGGCGCCAGCTCCCCGACGACGAGCGTCACGTACGCGATGACGAGGGTCACCCCAAGGAAGCCGAGGACGCCCGCGAGATCGTGGCCGAGTCCCAGGCTCCGCAGACCGGCCGCGGCATGGTTCGAGAGCGTCACTGCCCCGAACGCGCTGGACAGCAGCGAGGTGGTCGTGACACCGATCTGCACGGCCGACAGGAAGCGGTTGGGGTCCGAGGCCAGCGTTGCGACCCGCTCGCCGCGGCGGCCGCGGTCGCGCATCGCGGAGATCTGGCTCTCCCGAAGCGAAACCAGCGCAAGCTCGGTCGCCACGAACAGCGACTCGATGATGATGAGGAGCAGGACGACGACGACGCTGATCCAGATCACGTCGACGTCACCCCTTTCGCCACATCCGGCAGGGAGCGAGCAGGCTCAGGGTCGGTCGGTGCCTAGAGACTGGCGACGTCGGCTTGCTTGGAGCGGACCGCCTCGGCGGCCGCCTTCAGCCCGGCCAGCTCGGTGTCGGTGAGGTCGCGCTCGACGACCTTGCGGACACCGCCGGCGCCGATCTCGGCCTCGACGCCCAGGAAGACCCCCTCGATGCCGTACTCGCCGTCGACCCAGGTGCACACCGGCATCACCGCGCCACTGTCCTCAGCGACGGCCTTGGCCATCCGGGCGGCGGCGGCCGAAGGTGCGTAGTACGCCGATCCGGTCTTCAGCAGGGCGACGACCTCCGCCCCTCCGTTGCGGGTGCGGTCCACGAGCGCGTCGATCGTCTCCTGGTCCAGGACCTCAGCCAGTGGCTTCCCGCCGACCGTGCAGGCACTCGGCACCGGGACCATGGTGTCGCCGTGTGAGCCGAGGGTCAGCGTGGTCACCGTGCCGACCGGTACGCCAGCCGCCTCGGCGACGTTGTTGGTGAAGCGAGCCGTGTCGAGCATCCCCGCCTGACCGATGACCCGCGACGTCGGGAAACCGGTCGCCTTGGCGGTCAGCGCCGTCATCTCGTCCAGCGGGTTGGAGACCACGATCACCACGGCCTCCGGCGAGTGCTTCGCCACCTGTTCCGCGACCGAGCCGACGATCTTCGCGTTGGTCTCGATGAGGTCCATCCGGCTCATGCCCGGCTTGCGAGGCAGCCCCGCCGTAATGATCACGACATCGGAACCGGCCGTCAGCCCGTAGCCCGAGCCGTCGGCTCCGGTCGTGACACCGACGACGGTCGTCTCGAAGCCCTCGATGGGCCGCGACTGGTTGAGGTCGAGCGCCAGCCCTTCCGGCTTGCCCTCGACGATGTCGGTGAGCACGACCGTGTCGAACAGGTCGTACTCGGCGAGCCGCTGCGCGGTGGTCGAGCCGTAGAAACCGGCACCGATGACGGTGACCTTCTTCGTGCCAGCCATTCAGGCGTTCATCCCTTCGAGCTTCTCGATGATCGCGTCGGCGTACTCGCTGGTTCCGACGGCGGTGGGGTCGTCACGGTTCGGCTTCAGGTCGTAGGTCACGTTCTTGCCCTCCGCGATGACGGTCGACACCGCCCGCTCGAGGTTGTCGGCGGCCTCGGTCTCCCCGACGTGGCGGAGCAGCATCTCGCCGGAGAGGATCATCGCGGTCGGGTTGACCTTGTTCAGGCCCTTGTACTTCGGCGCCGAACCGTGCGTCGCCTCGAAGACCGCCGCGTCGGTGCCGATGTTGCCGCCCGGGGCGACACCGAGGCCACCGACCATGCCGGCCGTGAGGTCGGACAGGATGTCGCCGTAGAGGTTCGGCAGCACGAGGACGTCCCACTCCTCAGGGCGCTGGATCAGGCCCATGCAGGTCGCGTCGACCAGGTTCTCCCAGGGCTCGATCTCCGGGTACTCCTTGGCGACCTCGCGGAACACCGCGAGGAACAACCCGTCGGTGTGCTTCATGATGTTGGACTTCGTCACGCAGTGGACGCGCTTGCGGCCGTTGTTCCGGGCGTACTCGAAGGCGTACCGGATGATCCGCTCGGAGCCGAACTCGCTGATCGGCTTGATCGAGATGCCGGAGTGGTCACGGATCTGCTTGTCCTGCAGGCTGTTGAGGAACTCGATGACCTTCTCGGCGTCGGGGGTGTCGTGCTCGTACTCGATGCCGGCGTACAGGTCCTCGGTGTTCTCCCGGACGATGACGACGTCGACCTTCTCGAACCGGGTGCGCATCCCCTCGTAGGTCTTGCACGGCCGGATGCAGGCGTAGAGGTCGAGCTCGTAGCGCAGCGCGACGTTGACGGACCGGAAGCCGGTGCCGATCGGGGTCGTGATCGGCCCCTTGAGAGCCAGGCCGGTCTTGCGCACGGAGTCGAGGGTGGCCTCGGGCAGCGGTGTCCCGGCCGACTCCATGATGTCGACGCCCGCCTCCTGAACGTCCCAGTCGAAGGATGCGCCACCGGTGGCGGCAGCGGCCTCGAGAACTCGTCGGGTGGCCTCGGTCAGTTCGGGACCGGTCCCGTCGCCGGGGATCAGGGTCACGTTGTACGTCGTCATAACGTCGAGATTAGTCTCCGACGCTCAGCCGCCCGAGCCGGGGAAGGGCGTGACCGCTGCCAACACCCCCACCGCGACGGCGAGCCCGACGAGTACGACGACGTCGATGCGCCGGCTGCGGACCACTAGCTGGCCGGCGGCTCGCGGCCGGAGCACCAGCCGAAGCGCCGCCGCGCAGGACAACGATGCGCAGACCACCCAGGTGCCGACCGCCGGCCGGTGCAGCGCTGCAATCAGGATGCCCGCCGCGACTCCGATGACAACGAGCAGCAATGGGTCGAGTCGCCGGCCCGGCGCCTTGGGGCCCGGTGTGCTGGGGCCCGGCGTGGTCGGGGCCGGGGTCGGCGTGGTCACGGGTTGGTGCCGGGCCGCTGCGGTGGCGGCTCGCGGCCTGACAGGACGTGGACGGCGAGCTCGGCCTGTGCGGCTCTCACCAGGACGTGGTCGGTCGTGAAGCCCGACATCGACGTGAACGGGATCTGAGCGTTGGCCAGCCGCGCGGCCACGTCCGCGAGGAACCCGACCTGTTCCCAG
>DATAVK010000122.1:0-3988 GCA_036267755.1 Mycobacteriales bacterium | reverse complement strand
AGCAGCCGCCGGCCCTCGTAGCGGACCCCACCGCCGACGACGACGACGCCAGGACTCAGATGCTCCGGCTGCAGAATGCCCGGCACGCCGGCCGCTGCGATGACGATCTCCGCGGCGCGGGTGTAGTCCGGCCAGTTCGGCACGCCCGTGTGGACCACGGTCACGGCCGCGTTCGCGGTCGGCCGCTTCTGGGTGAGCAGTAGCGAGAGTGGCCGGCCGAGCGTCGTACCCCGCCCGAGGATGCACACCGAACGCCCGGACACCGGGATCTCGTGGAAAGCGAGCAGCGCCTCGATCCCCGCCGGGGTACACGGCACCGGACCGTGCATGCCCAGCGCGAGCCGGCCCATGTTGGTCGGGTGCAGCCCGTCGACGTCCTTGTCCGGGTCCATCTCCATGAGCGCCGCGTCGAAG
Source organism: Mycobacteriales bacterium (assembly GCA_036267755.1). Taxonomy (GTDB): domain Bacteria; phylum Actinomycetota; class Actinomycetes; order JAFAQI01; family JAFAQI01; genus DATAVK01. The sequence goes on along the minus strand of DATAVK010000122.1, from coordinate 3,574 downwards.
TCGATCTGTGGCGGCGTCGGGTGCTGTACCAGCATGGCGTCGACCGCCGGGTCGTCGTTGAACTCCCGGATCGCTGCCACCAGGTCGGCCTGGGTGGCGTCCTGCGGCAGGTGACGGTGCGGCGAGTCGAGCCCGAGCTCGAGTGCCTTCTCCTGCTTGACCCGGATGTAGCCGGCGCTGGCCGGGTCGTCGCCCACGAGGATGGTGCCGAGGCCCGGCGTATGCGACCGGGCGACCAGCGCCTCGATCCGCGGTGCCAGGTCGGCCAGGACCGCGTCGGCGACCGGGCCACCGGGCAGAAGTCGTGCGGTCATCGATGTCCGATCAGTGGAAGAAGTGGCGGGTGCCGGTGAAGTACAGCGTGACACCGGCGGCGTTCGCAGCCTCGACGGCCAGCTCGTCGCGCACCGACCCGCCCGGCTCGACGACAGCTCGCACCCCACCGTCGATGAGCACCTGCAGGCCGTCGGGGAACGGGAAGAACGCGTCGCTCGCGCCTACCGAGCCCTTCGCGCGGTCGCCCGCCCGGGAGACCGCGAGCCGGGCCGAATCGAGCCGGTTCACCTGGCCCATCCCGACCCCGACGGTCGCGCCGCCTGCGGCGAGCACGATCGCGTTGGACTTCACGGAGCGGCAGGCTCGCCACGCGAACGCCAGGTCGGCGAGCGTCGCCTGGTCGGCCGCCTCACCTGCCTGCAGCGTCCATGTCGCGGGGTCATCGCCTGGGGCGTCGAGCCGGTCGACGGTCTGCATCAACAGGCCGCCGCTGATCGGTCGGAACTCCACCGGATCCGGATGCTCATCCGGCGCGCACCGCAGCACACGCAGCTTGGACTTGGCCCGGAACACCTCGAGCGCATCCTCGTCGAAGTCAGGCGCGCAGATCACTTCGGTGAGGACACCGGCGAGCTGGTCGGCGAGCGCCTTGGTGACCGGTCGGTTGGCCGCGATCACCCCGCCGTACGCCGATAGCGGGTCGCACTCGTGCGCCAGCCGGTGCGCCTCGGCGATGTCGGCGGCGATCGCGATGCCGCACGGGTTGGCGTGCTTGATGATCGCGACGCAGGGCTCGGCGAAGTCGTACGCCGCCCGGCGGGCCGCGTCGGTGTCCGTGTAGTTGTTGTAAGACAGCTCCGGGCCGTGCAGCTGCTCCGCCGCGGCCAGCCCACCCCGCCAGTGCCGGTACAACGCCGCGCGCTGGTGCGGGTTCTCGCCGTACCGAAGGACCGCCTGGCGCTCCCACGTCGCCCCGGTCCAGGCGGGGAAGCCGGTGCCGTCGTCGCTCGGCGCGAGGACGTTGCCCATCCAGGACGCGACCGACACGTCGTACGACGCGGTGTGCGCGAACGCCCGGGCCGCGAGCTGCTGGCGTTGCGCGAGGCTGAATCCGCCGTCGTCGAGCGCGGCACGGATGTCCGGGTACGACGCGGGATCGACCACGACCGCGACGCTCGGATGGTTCTTGGCGGCCGCCCGGACCATCGACGGGCCGCCGATGTCGATCTGCTCGACGCACTCGTCGGGGCTCGCGCCGGATGCGACCGTCGCGGAGAACGGATACAGGTTGACGACCACCAGATCGAACGGTGCGACCCCGAGCTCCTCGAGCTGCGCCCGGTGCGACTCGAGCCGCAGGTCGGCGAGGATGCCGGCGTGCACCTTTGGATGCAGCGTCTTCACCCGCCCGTCCAGGCACTCCGGGAAGCCGGTCAGCTCCTCGACCGGTGTCACGTCGACCCCGGCGGCGCGCAGCCGCGCTGCCGTGGAGCCGGTCGAGACGATCTCGACCCCGGCGGCGCCGAGCGCCCGGCCCAGGTCATCGAGCCCGGTCTTGTCGTAGACGCTGACCAGCGCCCGGCGGATCGGACGTCGTCCGTCGTCAGTCATCCAGGGTTCCTTTCACCGCTGTGAGGTCGCCCGCGGCCGCTCGCCGGACCACCTCGACCAGCATCTCGCGCTCGGCACGCTTGATGCGTTCGTGAAGCCGCGCCTCGTCGTCACCGTCGAGCACGGGGACGACGACCTGGGCCAGGACGGGCCCGGTGTCGACGCCGGAGTCAACCAGGTGCGCCGTCGCACCTGTCACCGTGACCCCGTAGGCAAGAGCATCCCGCACCGCGTGAGCGCCCGGGAACGCGGGCAGCAGCGCCGGGTGGGTGTTGATGACCCGGGGGAAGCTCGCGAGGAACGTCGGGCCCAGGATCTTCATGAAGCCGGCTGAGACGACGAGGTCCGGCTGGTACTCCGCCACGGCGTCAGTGATCGCCGCGTCCCAGCCGGCGCGGTCCGGGTAGTCCGTCACCTGCTGGACGAAGGTCGGCACCCCGACCCGCTTCGCCCGGGTCAGCCCCTCGATCCCGTCGCGATCGGCGCCGACGGCGACCACGGTCGCGCCGTACGACGGGTCAGCGCTCGCGTCGAGCAGCGCGGCCAGGTTGGTGCCGGCGCCCGAGACGAGCACGACGAGTCGGGCGGACAACCGGGAACTCCTCGACGAGGCGGAATGAGATCGCGATCTTCGGGAAGAACGCCACGATAGCGCGGTCCACAGGGGGGCGGCGCACTGCCGAGGAGGCCTCATGTCGAGCACCACCGACCCGACTCCCGCTCCCGCCTATACCGGCGCGCCGGCTACCGGCCAGCCCCAGACCGGTGTCAGAAATGGCATCGGAACGACCGCCCTGGTCCTCGGCATCCTCGCGTTGATCACCTCCTGGACCGTCGTCGGCGGCATCGTCCTCGGCCTGCTGGCCATCATCCTGGGTGCGGTGGGCCGCGGCAGAGCGAAGCGCGGCGAGGCGACCAACGGCGGCAGCGCGGTCGCCGGACTGATACTCGGCGTGGTCTCGATCATCATCGCCGTCGTGTTGGTGGCTGTCGGCGGCACCTGGCTCGCTCACCACAAGACGCAGCTCCAGAAACTGCAGGCTTGCGACAAGAGCGCCACCACCCAGGCCGAGCGCAACAGCTGCAACCAGCAGTTCCAGAAGTCGGTCAACAACGGCAACTAGGCGTCCCCGGGTGGGATAGTCGCGGGGTGACACTGACGGTGCCACCCCGTGGGCGTACCGCCCGCCTGCCCCGCGCGATCGGCGGGGCCGGGGTAGCCGGTGGCGTCGCCGCCCGCTACCTCGGCCTCGCTGTCGGAGCGGCCGTGTTGGGCGCGGTCCACCTGCACCACCGACCGGCCACGATCTGTCCGTTCCGGGCACTCACCGGGCTGCCGTGCCCGTTCTGCGGTGGTACGACGGCCGCGGTGCACCTCGGCCACGCCGACATCAGAGGAGCCCTGGCCGCCTCACCGCTCGCGGTGGCGATGCTGATCGCGTTGCCGCTGGTCGGTGTCGTCAGGCCGCCGCGCTGGTGGCATCGGCGCCGCTGGCGGGTCGCGGCGATCGTCACGGTGCTGGTCGCGGCCGAGCTCTGGCAGCTGGTGCGCTTCGGCGTGCTGTAAGTGAGCTCGGGGTGGCGAGGGTGGATCTCGCTGCGCACGGCCCCTCTGACCGCTATGGTCCGCACGTCACAGCGACAGAGGGGACGCCATGACCGCACCGACCGGAACACCCGGTGAGGG
>DATAVK010000121.1:0-45392 GCA_036267755.1 Mycobacteriales bacterium | reverse complement strand
CTCACCCGCTCGGAGCGCTCACCCATCGCCGCGCTCGTGACCGAGATGCTCGAGGACATCGGAAGCTAGCCCAGCGAGTCGGACATCTCGCCCAGAACTCCCCAGACGAGACGGCGTACCACGGAGCGCGGCGACGAGCGTGGCAGATGAGCGCCGGCCGCTAGTCCGTCCGGACGCTTGAGGGGTCTCGAGCGGCTGCCGAGTGCTGGTGAAGAGATGTTGAACAACCAACGCCTAGGGCGTTCGCTGGACGCCGCCATCTGTGCCGTGGGATGCCTCGTATCGCTCGCCGTGGCGGTTCCTTGGCTGCGGCATCCGCGCGGCCTGCCGATCACGACCATCGTCGTCGCGATCGCCATCGTGGCGATCTCGCACGTCCCGATGCGGCTGCCGAGCCAGGCCGGCACGATCGAGATCAGCTTCGCGCCGGCCGCGTTGGTGTACGTCTCGCTGTTCACGTCGTTGAGCGGCGCCTCGGTGCTGTGGCTGGCCGCGACGGCGGTCATGTTCCTATCCGAGCGAAGCAAGCCGATCACCGACCGGGTCTTCAACGTCGGCTGCGTGTCGCTGTCCGGCGTCGTCCTGCTCAGCATCGTGTCCCTGCACCACGGCCTGCTCGCGCCCGAGACGCTGCTGCTCGTCGCCACTGGCTGTGCGGCGTTCTTCCTGGTCGACCTGTTCCTCACGATGGTCACGTTGGCGGTGGCCCAGGGCATCTCGATGAACAACGTGCTGCAGCCGGTCCGGATCGTCATCCCACTCGTCTGCTTCATCGGCATCGACACGTTGGGCTACCTGGCCGCGCTGCTCGACGCCGCCTACCCGGCATGGGCGATGAGCCTGCTGACGGTTCCGCTGGTCACCATCGTGGTCGCGACCCGTGCGCTCGGGCGCGCGGCCGAGTCGGAGCGACGTACCAAGTCGGTCTACGCGATCGTGCAGGCGGCGAGCGGTGTCGACGGCGGTGCCGACATCGTCGAGCTGCTGGTCCAGAAGCTCGGTGAGCTGCTGCCGAACCGGGCAGTGAGTGCGCGGCAGCGACCGCCCGGGGACGCCGAGATCGGTGCCGGGCTCACAGTCGGAGGTACGACGTCGGCGTGGCTGGTCGTCGCGCGCGGCCGCGGCTACGACTTCACAGCGAACGAGATCGAGACGGTGCAGGAGCTGAGTCGGGTCGCCTCCGAGATGCTCGACCGCCAGCAACTGGTCGGCAAGATCACTCATCTGGCCCGCTTCGACGTCCTCACCGGCCTCACCAATCGGACCCTGTTCCTCGACCGGCTCGAGCATGCGCTGGCCCGGACGATGCGCACCGGCCAGTCCGTCGCGGTGCTCTACTGCGACCTCGACGGCTTCAAGGGCGTCAACGACCGGCTCGGCCACGACGCCGGCGACGGCGTCCTGATCGCGGTCGCTGACCGGCTGAGCGCGCAGCTTCGTTCCGCCGACACCGCCGCCCGCCTCGGCGGCGATGAGTTCGCGATCCTCATCGACGAGGTCGACACGGTCGACGTCGCGCGCGACCTGGGCGAGCGGATCGTCGAGGCGATGCAGCACCCGTTCGACATCGACGGGCAGGTCATCCGGCTCGGCGTCAGTGTCGGCGTCGCCTTCACCAGCTACGACGTCGGGGCCGAGGAACTGCTGCACGGGGCGGACATCGCGATGTACAGCGCGAAGACCGCCGGCAAGAACTGCGTCGAGGTCTTCGATACCGAGATGCGTCATCGCACCCGGCGCAAGCTGGTGCTCGAGGACGAGCTGCGGGCCGCGCTCGAGGACGGCTCGCTGTGGCTGGCCTGGCAGCCGGTCGTCGAGGTCGAGACCGGCCGGCTGGACGGCTTCGAGGTTCTGCTGCGGTGGACCCACCCACACCTCGGCAACATCGCGCCGGACATCATGTTGCCAATCGCGACCCAGATCGGGCTGATGCCCGAGATCGGCCGTTGGGTGCTTCAGGAGGGGCACCGCCGCGCGCTGACGCTGTCCCAGGTCGCCGGTCGGCCGCTCGCCCTCGCCGTCAATGTCGGTCCCGAGCAGCTCAAGGACAAGGTGTTCCTCGCCGAGATCGAGCGGCTCGCCCGCGACAAGCGGGTCCAGCTGGTCGTCGAGCTCACCGAGCACAGCCTGATCGATGACGAGACGGCCGGGCTGCGGCTCGACCGGTTGCACGACGCCGGCGTCGGCGTCGCCATCGACGACTTCGGGATCGGCTACTCCTCGATCAGCTATCTGCACCGGTTCCGGTGCATCGACACCGTGAAGATCGACCGCTCGTTCATCGCCGGGCTCAATGGCGATGATCGGATGCGCGCTCTGGTGCAGTCGGTGATCGCAATGGCTCGCGCCTTCGATGCCACCGTCGTCGCCGAGGGCATCGAAGACATGGACACGCTCGACGAGGTGAGGGCGCTCGGCTGTCACTTCGGTCAGGGCTACCTGCTCGGCCGGCCGGAGCAGTTCGCCACGGCTCTCGAGCTGGCGCGCCGCGGCACGGTGGCGCCGGTGCTGCTCCCGTTGTTGTGACGCGCGACCGGAGCTGTCGCTAGCGGCCGTGCGGGTAGGCCATCGACAGCACGTCGAGGGCCGCGTCCAGCTGCTCCTCCGTCACCTGGCCGTCGCCGTCGCCGACGAACCCGAGGTCCACGACCGCCTGCCGCACCGTGGTCCCGTCGGCGAGGGCCTTCTTGGCGGCCTTGGCGGCGTTCTCGTACCCGATGTAGCGGTTGAGTGGCGTCACGATCGACGGCGAGGATTCGGCGTACGCGCGGCACTGCTCGACATCGGCGATCGTCCCGTCGATGCAGCGGTCCGCGAGCAGCCGTGAGCCGTTCGCCAGCAACCGGATCGACTCGAGCAGGTTGCGCGCGATCACGGGCAGCATCACGTTGAGCTCGAGGTTTCCCGCCGCCCCCCCGAAGGCCACCGCGGCGTCGTTCCCGACGACCTGCGCGACGATCTGGCACACCGCCTCAGGTACGACGGGGTTGACCTTGCCCGGCATGATCGACGACCCGGGCTGCAGGTCCGGCACGTGGATCTCGCCCAGCCCGGCCGTCGGCCCCGACGACATCCATCGCACGTCGTTCGCGATCTTGTACAACCCGACCGCGATGGTGCGCAGCTGTCCGCTCGCCTCGACCAGGGCATCGCGCGATCCCTGCGCCTCGAAATGGTTGCGGGCCTCGGTGAGCGGCAGGTCGAGGTCGGCCGCCAGGAGCCGGATCACCCCGGCGGCGAAACCCTCCGGCGTGTTGATCCCGGTGCCGACCGCGGTGCCGCCGAGCGGGAGCTCGCCGATCCGCGGCAGCGACGACTCGAGCCGTTCGATGCCATAGCGGACCGCAGCTGCGTATCCGCCGAACTCCTGGCCGAGAGTCACCGGCGTCGCGTCCATCAGGTGGGTGCGGCCGCTCTTGACGACGTCTGCCCACTCCTCCGCCTTGCGGGACAACGACTGTGCCAGGTGGTCGAGCGACGGGATGAGGTCCTGCACGATCGCGCGGGTGGCGGCGATGTGGATCGCCGACGGGAACACGTCGTTGGAGGACTGTGAGGCGTTGACGTCGTCGTTTGGATGGACGTCGCTGCCGAGTGCGGCCGACGCGAGGGTGGCGATGACCTCGTTGGTGTTCATGTTGCTCGACGTACCGGACCCGGTCTGGAACACATCGATCGGGAACTGGTCGTCGTGCTCCCCGGACTCGACGGTGGCCGCGGCCGTGGCGATCGCTGTCGCCCGTTCGGTGTCGACGATGCCCAACTCGCCGTTGACCGTGGCCGCTGCTCGCTTCACCGCGGCCAGGGCCGCGATCAGGTCGTGGTCGATGCGCAGCCCCGACAACGGGAAGTTCTCGACGGCGCGTTGGGTCTGCGCGCGCCACAATGCGGCGGCGGGGACCCGGACGTCCCCCATCGAGTCGTGCTCGACCCGGAAGTCGGCGCTATCGGTGCTGTCGGTGGACGGTACGTCGTTTCCGGGCCGCGTCATACCTGCCAGTGTCTCGCGGCGCCGGTTGCGCGGACGCGGGAGGTCGGGTCACGCGCATTGGCGCCGGTCGCTCACTCCAGGTCGGCGTCGAGCTCCGCCTCGAGCACGGCGACGGCGATACCGAGCGCGTCGGCGATGTTGGCCGCAGCCGTGACGACGCGCGGCGTCCCCACGATGGGAGCGACCGCGACGAGCAGCCCCTGAACGTCGTCCAGCGTCACGCCGACCTCGGCGGCGGTGCCGGCATTCAGCAGGTACGACGCCGCCGGGGCATCGACTGCGACGAGGGCCGCGAGACGCGCGATCATGTGCTCGCGTCCGTCAAGGGTGCCGCGCTCGATGGATGCCGCCGTCATGTCGGCGAGCGTGTCGAGGACCACAGTGTCTGCTGCCATGTCTGTTGACCCTTCTGGAAACGCGCGGCCCACCGTGCGGTGCACACCGTCGGTCCGGCGTACCCATGGCTCGAGACGAAGAGTGCACGGGCGTCATCCGTCGAGGATGAGCTGTTACCTACTCGGGCCAGTCGGAGTTCTCGATGATGTCGACGAAGTTGGCGCGATTGAAGGCGGGGACGAAGCGCTCAAGGACGTCGGCGTTGACGTTGCCGAACGTGGTGTCCGGCTTGGGCGCGTTGCCGGCGGTGAACGCCTTCAGGATCTCGCGTTTGAAGTCCGGCCGCGGATGCAAGGCTGTGATGGCGGCCCGGTCATCCTCGCCGATGTCGTGGTAGCCGATCCCGAGTACGTCGTACTCGACTCCGGCCGTGACCAGGGCGACCTCGGGTTCCATGAACTGGGGGATGCCGGGCGTGGTGTGCAGGGCGATGGCGGTCCACACCCGACGGACGCTGTCGTCGGGTACGCCGTGGCCTTGCAGGAAGCGGCGGGCCTCGTCGGCGCTGTCCACCTCGAAGCGGCGGCCGCTCTGACGGTGCTCCTCATTCAGGCCTAGGTCGTGGAACATCGCGCCGATGTACAGGAGTTCGGGGTCGTAGCTGAGCCCCCGGTTACGGCCCTGCAGGCTGCCCCACCAGAACACCCGACGGGAGTGGTGGTAGATCAGGTCGCTGGTGGCGTCGCGCACCAGTTGGGTGGCTTCGCGGGCCAGCGTGGTGTCAGGGACCGTCACCCCCGCTGGGGCCGCTCCGTCGGTCGTCACTCGGCTCAGCTCGGGCCTAGGCGTGGTGATCGAAGTCGATGGCGCTATATGCCCGCAGCTTGCTGAGCTGGTGGTCGCTGTGGATCGAGCGGATCGTGCCGCTCTTCGAGCGCATCACCAACGAGTGTGTCGTTGCGCCACCGGCGCGGTACCGCACGCCTTCCAGCAGCTCACCGTCGGTGACGCCGGTGGCTACGAAGAACACGTTGTCGCCGCGCACCAGGTCGTCGGTGCTCAGCACGCGGTCCAGGTCGTGCCCGGCGTCGAGAGCTTTGCGGCGTTCCGCATCGTCGCGGGGGGCGAGCTTGCCGAGAATGACGCCGCCGAGGCACTTCACGGCGCATGCGGCGATGATGCCTTCCGGCGTACCGCCGACCCCCAGGAGCAGGTCGACGCCGGTGCCGTCCCGAGCGGTCATGACGGCTGCGGCCACGTCGCCGTCGGCGATGAAGCGGATCCGAGCGCCGGCCTCGCGGATCTCGCGGACCAGCTCCTCGTGCCTGGGCCGGTCCAGCACGACCACGGTCACGTCCTCCGCCGAGCAGCCCTTCGCCTTTGCGACCGCTTGCACGTTGTGGGCGACTGGCGCCTCGATGTCGACCACGTCCTGCGCGGCGGGCCCGGTGACCAACTTGTCCATGTAGAAGACGGCCGACGGGTCATACATCGCGCCGCGGTCGGCGACCGCCATCACGGAGACGGCGTTGGTCATGCCCTTGGCGGTCAGCGTCGTACCGTCGACCGGGTCCACGGCGACGTCGCAGTCCGGCCCGTTGCCGTCCCCGACCTCCTCGCCGTTGTAGAGCATCGGCGCCTCGTCCTTCTCGCCTTCGCCGATGACGACGACACCGGACATCGAGACGGTGGAGACGAGCTGGCGCATCGCGTTGACCGCGGCCTGGTCGGCGCCGTTCTTGTCGCCGCGACCCACCCAGCGGCCCGCCGCCATCGCGGCTGCCTCGGTGACGCGGACGAGCTCCAGGGCGAGGTTGCGGTCCGGCTGCTCCCCGCCGACGCGCAAGGATCCGGGTACGGCGTGGTCGGACATGCACTCGATCTTGCCATTCATGTCATCCTGCGTCGCACAGTCTCTCGTCGGAGGAGTCGAGGATGTCCGAGTCGACGTCGCGTGAACGCGGTGGCGGCCGCGCCCAGGAGACCCGTGCGACCCTCCTGGCGGCGGCGCGGGAGACCTTCGCGTCCAGCGGTTTCGCCGACGCGAACATCGCCGATGTCGTCGCCCGGGCCGGCGCCAGCGTCGGCAGTCTCTACCACCACTTCGGCGGCAAGGCCGACCTTTACCTCGCGCTCTTCGAGGACTTCCAGGGCCGTCAGGAGGCGCGAACCGCCGACGCGGTGCGCTCCGCCCGCAGCCAGGGGCTGCTCGACCCGCTGCGGTTGTTCCTCGTGGGTGCCACCGAGTACCTGAGGGGATGCTGGGAGAATCGTGACGTCGCCCGCGTGTTCCTGGACGGCGGTGGCCCGCCTGGGTTCGAGCTGATCGCCCGGCGGCGGTTCCGCGACTGGATCCAGGTCAACGAGACCCTGCTCCACGCCGAGGACCAGCCGCTGGGCGAGACCCTCGTCATCTTGCTGACGACGGTCGTGGCGCAGGCCGGCCGGGAGGTCGCGCTCCAGGAGACCGAGGAGCAGGCGACCCGGCTGGGCGAGGAGTTCGTCGAGCTGCTGGGACGGATCGGCTACACCTGAGCCGCGTCACCAACCGCCGCGGTGGATGACCTGGTCGTTCTCGCGGCGACGGGCGCGTAGGTCCCGACGCGGCGCGGCCGGGTCCGGGTGGCCGAGCACGACCACCCCGACGACGTCATGATCGTCAGGTACGCCGAACTCAGCCCGGAACGCGGGGATGGCCGAGGGCTGGATGCCCATGAACAGGGCACCGAGCCCCTCGTCCACGGCCGCCAGCAGCATGAGCAGGCCCACCATGCCGGTGTCGACGTGCCAGTAGGGCACCGGCCAGCGGGCCTCGTCGCGATCGGTCCACCCCTTGTCCTCACGGGCATACCGGTCGAGGTAGGCGTCCTTGTGGGACAGCGTCACCACGAGGACCGGTGCACGCATCACGCCGTCGCGGGTCTCCGCCGGCCAGCTGGCGGTGTCCTGGTCGACCGCGGTCGAGGTCCAGAAGCGTTCCCGCTGCTCCGGCTGGTCGAGGACCAGCAAGGCGTAGCCCTGGCTGAATCCCGCCGATGGCGCGCGGAGTCCCGCGGCGAGCACCCGCTCGAGCACCGCCTCGTCCACCGGCTCGTCGAGGTAGTGCCGCACCATCCGGCGGTGGGCGATGACCTCGCGGAACTCCATGGGCCGAGCCTGTCACAGGTCAGCGGTGACGCAGTTCGTGGGCGATCAGCCACTCCTTGACCGGCAGCCCGTAGTAGTAGCCGCCCAGGCTGCCGTCGCTGCGCAGCACGCGATGGCACGGCACGATGGGGGCGATCAGGTTCTGCGCGCAGGCGCTCGCGGCTGCCCGCACCGCCTTCGGGTTCCCGGCCTCGGCGGCCAGCTTGGTGTAGCTGATCGTCTCCCCAGCCGGCACTCGGCGCATCGCGGTCCACGCGGCCTGCCGGAACGCCCCGCCCTGCTGCACGACCGGGAGCTCGTCCAGGGCCGTCAGGTCGCCCTCGAAGTACGCCGAAACCGCCCGGGACAGCTCACCCAGGTCGCCGTGCACCCGCAGCGGCTCGTCGCCGATTCTCACGTGCATCGTGTGGACGTCGGCGAAGCCGGCCGCCACCAGCGTCCCGTCTCGGGCCAGCAGCGCCAGCTCGCCTATCGGTGTCTGCAGTGTCGTCGCGTTGATCGTCATGTCAGTGCTCCCATCGTCATCAGGTGATCCATCCACAGGTGCATCGCCGCGTAGGCCCGCCAAGGCCGCCAACGGTCGGTATCGAGACCGGCAGTCCGGCGCCGCAGCACCAGGTCGCTACCAGGGAAGGCGTCCGGATCGCTCAGCGCCCGCATCGCGACGTACTCCACCGTCCACGGCCCGAGACCCGACAGGGCCAACAACCGGGCGCGGACGTCCTCACGATCGGCGGTGCCGTCGAGCGCCAGCTCGCCGGCGGCGTGCGCGCTCGCAAGCGCCCGCACGGTGCGGATCCGCGAGCCGGTGAGGCCGATCCCGTCATAGCTGGCATCGGCCAACGTCTCAGCCGTCGGGAACCGCGCGGTCAGGGTGCCGTCGGGGGAGTCCAGCGGCTTCCCGTAGCCCTCGACGAGCCGGGCAGCGAACGTGTGCGCGGCTCGCAGCGATACCTGCTGCGCGAGCACGGTGCGCACGGCCAGCTCGAACCCGTCGACCGCGCCGGGCACTCGGAGCCCAGGTCGGGCCGCCACCAGCGGGGCCAGCGTGGGGTCCTCGGAGAGGGCGGTGTCGACCGCGAGCGGGTCGGCGTCCGCGTCCAGCAGCCGGCGGCAGCGGGTCACCGTGTCGGTCAGCGTCCGGATGTCGTCGACCCGGATCGCCAGGGACGTTGCCAGCGCGCCCGAGGTGAGTGACACCACGGCTCCGGAGGGCAGCACCCGCCGATACGTGCCGTCGACGATCTCCTCGACGCCGGCCACCAGGTGCAGCTGCTGCCAGGCGAGCAGTTCGTCAGCGGCGTACGGCGATCGGTGGGCGAGTCGCAGGGTCAGCTCCCCGGTGCCGGCCACGTCGCGGCGAGGATGGCGGCGTAGTGCTCGCGGTGCCGCACCGAAGTGCTCGCGGATGGTGTCGTTGAACTGACGGATGCTCGAGAACCCGGCCGCGAACGCGACCTGGGACATCGGGAGATCGGTGGCGTCCAGCAGCAGTCGCGCGGTCTGGGCGCGACGGGTGCGGGCCAGGGCCAGCGGTCCGGCCCCCACCTCCGCCACCAGCACCCGGTGCAGGTGACGCTCGCTGACATGCAGCGACTCGGCGAGCGCTGGGACACCGCCCTCGGTGTCCACCGCTCCGGCGGCGATGGCGCGCAGCGCCCGCGCCGCGAGGTCGGCCCGGGCGTCCCACTCCCGAGATCCCGGGGCGGCCTCGGGGCGGCAGCGACGACAGGCCCGGAACCCGGCGGCGACCGCCGCGGTCGCGCCCGGATAGAAGCGCACGTTCTCGCGCTTCGGGGTCTGCGCGGGGCACGACGGCCGGCAGTAGATGCCGGTCGTCGTCACGGCCGTCACGAACCGGCCGTCGAACCGGGAGTCCCGGCTGGAGACGGCTCGGTAGCGGCGGTCGTGGTCCTCGTGCATGTGATCCATTGTGCGGGTCTGGTGCGGAGGTATCTGGCGGGAATCGGACGTGGCAGGCTGGAGTCATGACCACCGTCGCCGCCGTGCCACACGCCGACCTGTTGGCGCGCCGTGTCGACTACCCGATCCTCGAGCGCTCTACGGCGTACCTCGTGAACAACTCGCTCGGCGCGATGCACCGGGAGACCCGCGACCGGCTGGTGCAGTTCGCGGACGAGTGGGCCACCCAAGGCGCCGGCGCGTGGGCCACTTGGTTCCCAAAGATGACAGACGTGGCGGATCTCGTCGGGCAGGCGATCGGCGCTGTGCCAGGGACGACCGTGCTGCGAGCGAGCGTCGCCGACGCGCTGGTTGCGGTCGCGTCCGCCATGGACTTCCACCCAGCCCGGAACCGAGTCGTCACCACCGCGGCCGACTGGCCAGGCAGCCACTACTTCTGGACTGAGCACTGCCGGCGCCAGGGCGGAGAGCTGGTCGTGGTCCCGTTCGAGCCCGACGGTGTGACCATTGACGCGCAGCGGGTCGCGGATGCCGTCGACGATAAGACTGCCGTGGTCTCGGTGAGCCTGGTCCAGTTCCGGACCTCCGCCGTGCTCGACGTCGATCCGGTCCAGGCCGCCGCCCGGCAGCACGGCGCGGTGCTGGTGCTGGACGCGTACCAGGCCGCCGGCATCTACCCCGTGGAGATGTCAGCCCGCGGCATCGACGTATGCCTCGGCGGTTCGGTGAAGTACCTGTGCGGCGGCCCCGGCAACGGCTGGCTGTCGATCCGTCCGGATCTCGCCGAGACACTGCGCCCTTCGGCCGTCGGGTGGATCTCCCACGAGCGGCCGTTCGACTTCGTCTGGGACGAGATCGAGTACGCCCCTGGCGTCGCTCGCTTCACCGGCGGCACGCCCAACACCCCGGCCGCGTATGCCGCCATCCCGGGTTATCAGGCGGTCGTCGACGTCGGGATCGACCGGATCCGGGAACGCTCGATGGGGCTCACCCAGCTCATCGTCGAGGATGCGCTCGACCGCGGCTTCACCGTCGTCTCGCCGCACGACGCGCAGCGGCGCGGGGGTCACGTCACGGTCGACCCCGGCGACTCGCAGCGAGTGCACGACGAGTTGATCGCACGCGGGTACGGCGTCGACCACCGGCCCGGTAGCGGGATCCGGATCGGCCCGCACTTCTTCTCGACCGAGGAGGAGTGCCACGCGGTCCTCGAGGAGATGAGCAGGATCCGTGACGGTCACTGAGGTCGCGCGTCCCCGACGCGCCCGGCAAACCGTCTTCGACATGCTGCGGTCGTTTGGCCTGATGGTGGTCGTGGTCGGGGTGACCTTGCTGTTCGTCCCCTCGTTGCTGCACCCGTCCGCGAAGGACAAGTTCCCGGCGTTCGACTACTCCGACGTTTCCGAGGGATTCCATCAGGTCAGCGGTGTCGAGCCGCTGGTCCCCAGCGGGTTGCCGTCCGGCTGGCGCGCCACGGCCGGGACGCTGACCGGCACCCGCGCGGACGAGCACATGCACGTCGGCTTTGCCGCGCCCGGCTCGAGCTACGCCGGCCTGGACGAGGCGGTCGGTCCGTCCACTGCTCTGGTGAGCAGCGTGCTCGGCCCGGCCGGGACGACCGGGCACGGGTCGGTCATGGTCGACGGCGCCCGTTGGCAACGGCGTGCCTCCTCGCGGGGCGAGGTCGCGCTGGTGCATCGCTCCGGCCCGCTGACGGTCGTCGTCACCGGGAGCGCGTCGCAGTCGTCGCTCGTGGCGCTGGCGGGGAGCCTGCAGCCCGACGCCGGGACCGGCTAGGAGCCCTCCGGCTCGGAGCTCTCCAACCCGCTCGGCTGCTCCTGGCGGGCGGCTTCCAGTCGGGCACGTGCGCCGTCGAGCCACTCCTGGCAGATGGTGGCCAGGACTTCACCCCGCTCCCACAGGGCGAGCGACTCCTCGAGGGTCGCGCCGCCCGCTTCCAGTCGGCGGACCACGTCGGTGAGCTCGTCGCGCGCCTGCTCGTAGCCGGGCCGCTCCGGCTCGGTGGTCTTGCCGGCCATCAGGCTCCCTCCGCAACCACGAGCGGAAGCCGCCCCGTCGCGAACCGACCGAGCAGCTGCTCCCCGACGGTGACGTCGGCCGCGTCCCGGACGACGCTGCCGTCATCGCGCTGCACAACGGCGTACCCGCGATCCAGGGTGGCCTGCGGAGACAGTGCCGTCACCCGGGCGGAGAGCCGAGCGATCGCGGTATCCGCCTGCGCGACACACGCCAGGGCGGCGCGCCGGCCGCGCTCCCGGGTGGCGGCGATCCCGCTACTCCAGCTCTCGAGCATCCCGTCCGGGTCGGCGAGGGCCGGTCGGCTGCGCAGGCCGTCGAGCCGGTGCTGCTCGTTCTCGACGCGTCCCGCCATGTGCCGGCGGGCGCGGTCGCGCAGCATCCTCACGCGGGCGCTCTCCTCGGCGACGTCTGGGACGACGAGCTTCGCGGCGTCCGTCGGGGTCGAGGCGCGGACGTCGGCGGCGTGGTCCACCAACGGGACGTCGGTCTCGTGGCCGACGGCACTGACGACAGGGGTGCGGCTCGCGACCACCGCTCGAACCAGTGACTCGTCGCTGAACGGCAGCAGGTCCTCCATCGAGCCGCCGCCCCTGGCCAGCACGATGACGTCGACCTGGGGATCCGCATCCAGCCGCTGCAGCGCGGCGACGATCTCGGTGACGGCGTACGGACCTTGGACCGCGACCGGCTCGACCCGCACCTCGACGGCGGGCCAGCGGCGGCGGGCGTTGTCGACCACGTCGCGCTCCGCGGCACTGGCGCGGCCGGTCACCAGCCCGACGGTCCGCGGCAAGAACGGCAACGGGCGCTTGCGCTCGGCCGCGAACAGGCCCTCCGCCGCGAGCACCGACCGCAGCGCTTCGATCCGGGCGAGCAGCGCTCCCACGCCGACCGGCCGGATCTCGTGCGCGGTCAGGCTCAGTGAGCCGCGGACCGCGTAGAACTGCGGCTGGGCCCATACGACGATCCGCGCGCCTTCGCCGAGGGGCGGGGTGAGCGAATCGAGCAGCGACCGCTTGCAGCTCACTGGCAGCGACATCTCGGCGGCGGTGTCGCGCAACACGATGAAGCAGGTCTGCTGGCCCGGACGGCGGGTGACCTGCGTCACCTGCCCCTCGACCCAGACCCGGCCGAGCCGCCCGATCCACTCCCCGATCGAACGGGACACCGTGCGGACCGGCAGCGGCTGCTCGGGGCTGGACGCGAGAGGCACCGGGCCAGACTAGGTGGCCGGACCCTGCTCGGCGGCGAGCTTGGCGATCCGGTTGTCGAGCATCGTCAGGACGGGCAACCGGTGGGCGTGCGCCTGCTCGTACTCCCGCAGCACCGCGAGGTCGGCCACCGACAGCCGGCGGAGCCGGCTGCGCAGCGATGGCACCGTGATGCCGTCGAAGTCAGCGATCGGCAGCTCGTCCCGTGTCGGCTCCGACGGCAGGTCCTCAGCCGCTTCGACCGCAGCAACGGCGGCATCCGCCTCGGCTGTCGCGGCACCGGGCGCACCGGCCTCCTTGGCGGCCTCCGGCACGTCGGGAGCCGGCGGCTCGGCAACCGGAGTCACATGCATCGGCGGCCTGGCGGGGGGTGCCACCCGCGGCTCGGCCGGCGGGTGCGCGATCCGATGACCCTCAAGCTCGGCCCCGTCGTCGTACCTCGGTTCCGGGAGCAACCGGCCCAGCGGAGTGATCGCAGCGAGCTGCAGCGCGGTGTCCCCGGTACGACGGATCCGCTTGCGCAGCGAGTTCGCGTGTCCGAGGACCTGCAGGCTGGTCGTGACACCGGCGAACGCGAGCTTGCCGGCGGTCGACAGCGCCTGCTGCGTCACGGCACCCACCAGCGCGGTTGCCTTCGCTGCCGGATTGTCGTCGTGCGGATTCATCGGGCCGGGCCTCTCGTCGAGCGGTGGGGTCGCGAGCGGTGCATGCCCGCTGCGGGCATGCGTTAACAATGCCCGACCTACCATGGGGTCATGACGGCACCCGCTGTACCGACCGCGCGAAAGGTCCTGCTGGCCAAGCCACGGGGCTACTGCGCCGGGGTCGACCGCGCTGTCGACACCGTGGAACACGCGCTCGACCTCTACGGCGCTCCGGTCTATGTGCGCAAGCAGATCGTCCACAACTCCCACGTCGTCGCGGAGCTCGAAGCCAAAGGCGCGATCTTCGTCGAGGAGACCGACGAGGTGCCCGAGAACGCCGTCGTGGTGTTCTCGGCGCACGGAGTCGCGCCGTCGGTGCACGCCGAGGCCGCCGAGCGACAGCTCCGCACGATCGACGCGACCTGCCCGCTGGTCACCAAGGTCCATATCGAGGCGCGTCGCTTCGCCCGCGAGGACATCGACATCCTGCTGATCGGCCACGAGGGCCACGAAGAGGTCGTCGGTACGACCGGTGAGGCCCCCGAGCGGGTCCATCTGGTCGAGGGACCCGACGCGGTCGCGGATATCGAGGTGCGCGACCCGGCGAAGGTCGCTTGGTTGTCGCAGACCACGCTGTCCATGGACGAGACGCTGGCGACCGTGGCCGCGCTGCGCAGGAAGTTCCCGCTGCTCATGGATCCGCCGAGCGACGACATCTGCTACGCCACCCAGAACCGTCAGGTGGCTGTCAAGGAGATCGCGGCCGCCTCGGACCTTGTCATCGTCGTCGGCTCGACGAACTCCTCCAACTCCGTCCGGCTGGTCGAGGTGGCGCTCGACTGCGGCGCCGTCGCGGCGTACCTCGTCGACGACGTGAGCCACATCGATCCCAACTGGTTGGACGGCGTCAGCACGATCGGCGTGACCAGCGGGGCGTCGGTGCCTGAGTCGCTGGTCCGGGAGGTCCTGGGCTGGCTGGCCGAGCGTGGGTTCGGTGAGATCGAAGAGGTCGAGTCGGCCCGCGAGACGCTGACGTTTGCCCTGCCGCCGGAGCTGCGCCGGGACATGAAGATCGCCTCGGCCTCCGGCTGACACACTGCCCGGATGGGCCAGCGCGTGCCGTTCACCGGCGATGAGAAGACCAGCTTGCACGTCAGCCTCGACCGGCATCGCGATGTCGTCACGTGGAAGGTCTCCGGCCTCGACGACGAGCAGCTACGCCGGCCGATGACGCCGTCCGGCACCAACCTGCTCGGCCTGGTGCAGCATCTCGCAGCGGTGGAGTACGGCTGGTTCTGCGAAACCTTCGGCTACGACGTCGAACCGCTGCCCTTCCGTGTGGACGACGACGCCTCAGAGTTCCGGGTGGCGCCCGAGCTGACCACCGCAGAGGTGCTGGCGTTCTACGACCGGGCCCGTCGGGCCGCCGACGCCGTGATTGACGAGGTCGATCTGGATGCTCTCGGCGACGCGTGGTTCGGCGACCAGGTCTCGATGCGCTGGGTGCTGATCCACATGATCGAGGAGACCGCGCGCCACGCCGGCCATATGGACGTGGTCCGGGAGCTCATCGACGGCGCGACCGGCGACCACGACCGGAGCTGACCCGATCGGCGTCTGTTAGCTCAGCTTGCGCTGCTCCGCGTCGTCGAGGGTCAACTCGATGCCATAGTCCTCGACCCGATCGAGCTCGGGCTCGGTCAGCGCCGGCTGAGCGCTCGGTAGCGCCACCAGGGCGCGGGACTGCTCCGCCGAGGCCACGAGCTCCATCTTCGACAGCGGTCGCACCGAGGCCTCGATCCCGGCTGGCTCGGCCAGCAGCTCGTCCGTCACCTGCAGCTGGTGGAGCTTGCGGGCGGTGACCAGCACCTGGCTCTCCAAGGATCCGACGGTGCCGTTGTAGTCGGTCACGGCGCGGCTGAGCGACCGACCCAGCTTGTCGACGTGGCCGCCCATCGTGCCGAGCCGCTTGTACAGCTCGCGGCCGAGCTCGAAGACCTCTCGCGCGTTATCCGCGAGCGCGTCCTGCTGCCAGGTGTAGGCCACCGTGCGCAGCGCCGAGACCAACGACGTCGGCGTCACGATGTGCACCCGCTGCTTGAGCGCGTCCTCGAGCAGCGTGGGGTCCCGGTCCAGCGCCGGCGCGAGGAACGCCTCACCCGGCACGAACAGCATGACGAACTCCGGCGTCGGATTGAACTGCGACCAGTAGGACTTTGCGGCTAGCTGCTCGACGTGCTTGCGCAGGTGCCGGGCGTGGGCGTCGAGCCGCTGCTCGCGCACCAGCTCGTCGGTCGCCTCGTGCGCCTCCAGGTAGGCCGCCAGGGTGACCTTCGAGTCGACGACGAGGTTCTTGCCGCCGGTCAGCCGGACGACGAGGTCCGGTCGGAGCAGACCGTCACTGGTCGTCACCGATGTCTGCTCGGTGAAGTCGCAACGGTCCGTCATGCCGGCGAACTCCACACACTTGCGCAGTTGCAGCTCACCCCACCGACCGCGCGCCTGCGGCTTGCTGAGCGCGTTCACGAGCGCGGTCGTCTCGATCCGCAGCGTCTCGCCCGCCAGGCGCATCCCGTTGATCTGCTCGGTGAGCCGCTCCGTCGTACCCATCCGCTCCTTCTCGATCTCTCGGAGCTGCTGCTCGACCTTGCCGAGCGTCTCGGTCAGCGGCTTGCCGGCGAGCGCGAACCGGCTGTCGGCCGCTTCGAGGAACTGGGTGTTGTTGCGTGCCAGAGCCTCCTGTGACAGCCGGGCGAAGGCGTCCGTGAAGTTCGCCTCTGCCTGCTGGAGCATGGCGACCTTCTCCAGCGCGGCGGCGCGCTCGGTCTCGAGCCGGGCCGAGGCGTCGGCGGCGGCGTTGCGGGCAGCGCTGGCCTCGGCGGCCATCCGGTCCCGCTCGGCACGCAGCGTCTGGATGTCGGCACGCGCGGCATCGCGCTCGGCGATCGCGGTCGCGCTGTCGGTGACACCTCGGGTGCGGGCAAGTGCCCAGCCCGCTGCCAGGCCGGCGACGAGCGTGACGAGCGCGATGACGACTGTGGTCACGTCCATGAGTGCATCGTGACCCGCGGATCCGACAGTTTCCGCCAGTGACGCGCCACGCTCCCGCGATGATCATGACGCTTTCGTCGCAACACGCTGGCGGCCGCTCGGCGCGTCCCGACGAGAGCGTCATGATCATCTTCGGGTCTGGGGCGCGGGATGCCCGACAATGGAGGCATGGGTCTGTCCATCGGGATCGTCGGGTTGCCGAACGTCGGCAAGTCGACGCTGTTCAACGCGCTCACCCAGAACGACGTGCTCGCAGCCAACTACCCGTTCGCGACCATCGACCCGAACATCGGCATCGTCAACGTTCCCGACCACCGGCTCGACGTGCTGGGGGAGATGTTCCACAGCGCCAAGATCGTTCCGGCGACCGTGAGCTTCGTCGACATCGCGGGCATCGTCCGCGGTGCCAGCGAGGGCGAGGGTCTGGGCAACAAGTTTCTCGCCAACATCCGCGAGGCCGACGCGATCTGCCAGGTGGTCCGCGACTTCTCCGACGCCAACGTCACGCATGTCGACGGCAAGGTCGACCCGTCCGAGGACATCGCGACGATCAATACCGAGCTGGTCCTCGCCGACCTGCAGACGGTCGACGGTCGATTGTCCCGGCTGGAACGGGAAGCCCGGATGAAGCCGGAGCGCCGGGCCGAACTCGCGGCAGTTCAGGCCGCCCGTGCGGTGCTCGACGAGGGGCGTCCCATCTCGAGTGACCCGTCCCTGGACCGCGACGTGCTGCGTGAGATGTATCTGCTCACCGACAAGCCCTTCATCTACGTGTTCAACCTCGACGACACGGACCTCGGTGACGCTGACCGGCGTACCAAGCTCGCGGATCTGGTCGCGCCGGCCCCCGCGGTGTTCGTGAGCGCGAAGCTCGAATCGGAGCTGATCGGGCTGGACGAGGCCGACGCCGCGGAACTGCTCGAGGAGTACGGCCAGCACTCCTCCGGCCTGTCGATCTTGGCGCGGGTCGGGTTCGAGACGCTCGGGCTGCAGACCTTCCTCACCGCCGGGCCCAAGGAGTCGCGGGCGTGGACGATCCGCCGCGGCGACACCGCACCCGAGGCAGCAGGCGTCATCCACACCGACTTCCAGCGCGGCTTCATCAAGGCCGAGATCGTGTCGTACGACGACCTCGTCGCGGCGGGTTCGCTGCAGGCGGCTCGGGCGGCGGGCAAGGCGCGGATCGAGGGCAAGGACTACGTCATGGCCGACGGCGACGTGGTGGAGTTCCGCTTCAACGTGTAGTTGACGCTATTCTGTAGGCCAGTGGACGGGACCCTGCAGCGGCTTTGGCAACGCCTGCACGCTGAACTGGCTGCCTTTGGTGTCGTCGGCGGGATCTGCCTAGCCACCGATCTGGTGCTGTTCAACGTCTTCGCGTTCAAGCTCGGGATTACCCCGGTTCTGGCCAAGGCGATCGACATGGTCATCACGGGCGTCATGGCGTTCTTCGGCCACCGATTCATCACCTTCCGTCATCGGGACGGCGGTGGGATACGCCGGGAGGTCCCGGTATTCGTCGCGGTGACGCTGGCGAGCGTGGCTCTCGGGCTGCTGCCGCTCGTCATAGTCCGCCACGGGCTGGGTCTCGCCAGCGTTCTCGCACTGAACGTCGCCAACCTGCTGGGCATCGCGCTGGGAACGGCGGCCCGGTACGTCAGCTATCGCGGTGTCGTGTGGAAGCACGATCCGCAGACCTCAGCTGGCTCGGTCGTGCAGCTCCCCATCGTTGACAGCACCAGAAGTCACCAGGTCACCCGCGGGCGCCTGCTCGAGATGCAGGACGAACTGGTAGGCGAATAGCGTCGGCCGGACCGACACGGATACCCGGTCGAGGGCGCGCACGAGGCGGGTGCGCGCCGACGTGCTCCCGCTGTCAGGTGCCAGTACGGCGAACGGGAGCCCGACCTCGCTGTGCCGCCGTACCTCGAACCCCGCGTTACGCAGCAGCCGATTGAGACTCTTGCGCGTGAAGAATCGGTAGTGGGTCTTGTCGAGGATCCCGCGCTGGTCGTAGTCGAAGACCCCTAGCAGGGTTCGCAGCCGGGGATACCAGTGGCCGAAGTTTGGCACCGACACGATCAGCCGACCGTCCGCCTTCATCACACCCGGGACTTCCTCGAGCAGCCGCTCGGGCTGTCGGAGGTGCTCCAGCACATCGCCCGCGATGACGACGTCGAACCCGGTTCCGACCTCCGGCGGGACTCCCTCCTCGAGGTCCCCGGCGACGAACTCGTCGACGCGCTCGAGTGTCTCGGGGAAGGCCTCTCGGTCGACGCCCGTGACCCGGTGGCCCATCGCCCTGATCCGCTCGGCCAGGAGGCCGCTCGAGCAGCCCAGGTCCAGCACCTTGGACGGCGGGAGATCGGCCAGGAACGACAGGATCAGACCGTGGGAACTCGATTCGTCGTCCTTGAGCCCGTACTCGGTATTGACGCTGCCGATGTCTCCGCTGGAGAACCCCATCTTCCCCAGCCGGTAGCTGATGACGTCCTTCGACACGTCCTTCGCGTAGCGCAACCCGTCGACGTAACAGACCTCGTCGCCGTAATACGTCGGGATCGGCACCTCGACGATTCGCTTACCGCTGTCGATGAGCTGGATGATGATCTGCGTGTCGAAGTTGAAACCGTCGGAGTTGCGGCTGAAGGCAATCGATTTGAGCGCATCCACCGTGTAGGCGCGGTATCCCGAGTGCCACTCCGTCAGGTCGGCGCCCGCGACGGCGTTCTCGAACCTCGTGAGCACCCGGTTGCCGACGTACTTGTAGCGGGGCATCCCGCCGCGCAGCGCCGCCTTCGGCTCCATCATTCGGGAACCCATCACGGCATCGGCCCGACCACTAACCAGCGGCTCGACGATCGACCCGAGACACTCCGGCGCGTACTGCCCGTCGCCATGCAGCAGCACGACGATGTCGAGGTCGTGCTCGATGGCGAGCCGGTAGCCCGCCTTCTGGTTCCCGCCGTACCCCAAGTTCTCCCGATGCCGGATCACGGTCATCGGTAGTTCCGGAGCCAGTTGCTGATACCCCAACGCGACCAGGTGGGTCGCGTCCCCGCTGGCGTCGTCGCAGACCAAGATCTCGGTGATCTGGTCGCGGAAGTCAGCTGGGATTCGGTCGAGGACGCTGGCCAGCGTCGTCACCGCGTTGTAGGCCACCACCAGGACACCGATCCGAGGCTTTCGTCCCCACCGGCTTTGAGATGTCTCCTGCTGGCTCGTCACGCCCGCAAGCCTAGTCAACCTGTGAGTGAAACTCATTCCTGCGGTTCACCCGGGTGCCTCAACCCGATAGCTAGGCTGTCGTCAATGTCCAAGCAGGTCGCCGAGCGCGCCGCAGACGGCTCCGGCGCGGTGGGCGATCAGCCCGCTGCCGGGCGTGCCCCAGACCGGTCCCGTTGGCCAACCGGACGCAGCCTGCGCTCGGCCGCCTGGTGGCACGCCGACTGCCTCGCTGCGGTTGTTACCTGGATCGTCGGGGTCCCGGTCGCCTTGCTGATCGTGCACGTGTTCAACCGTGACCCGTTCACCGTCGGCGGGTCGATCATGCCGATCGCGGTAGGGGCCCCAATCGGCGCAGTCCTGCTCGTCGTGGCCCTGTTCCGGCGATCCGGCGTCATCGTCGGGGTCGGACTCGGTGCCTATGCCTCGTGGTTCGCCCTCACCATGGCCGCCGCACTGCACGGAACCCCATTTGGGTACGGCGAGATGACGGGCGACCAGGGGCGACTGGTGGCAATGGCCACCAAGGACGCGACCAGCTGGCTGCCGAACGATGCGGTCGTCCCTCACCTCGCGACGGAGTACCCGCCGCTGTTCCCCTGGCTGGTGGGACGCGCCTCCGACGTCGTCAACCTGCCGGCCTGGAGGCTGTTCCACGACGCGCAGATCGTGCTGTGGACGGGCTCCCTGCTGCTCGGCTACCTGCTCTGGCGTCGGTTCGTGAGCCCGGCCGTCGCCTTCGTCCTGGTCGCGCTCGCCCCAGTGGTGATCACCGACGCCAGCAAGGGCTACGAGTTCGTCACGCTCGTGGTGATCCTGCCCTGGATCCTCGCCACCTTCGCCGGGCTGACGCGTGAGCGCGGCGGTATGCACTGGCTGTCGGCGGGGATCATCGGGGGATTGATCGTCCTCACCTACTCGGCGTACCTCGTCTTCGCGGGGCTCGGCATCGTCGTCCTCGTGGCGCTGGGGCTGCGCGAGGCGGCGACCCGACGGGTCCGTCTCCTCCACCTGCTCGGGGTCGTCGTCACGGCATTCGTTGTGGCGTCGTGGTACGTCGTACCGTTCGTGGTCACCACCCTCACCAAGGGTGGCAACCGGATCTCCGACCTGTTCCTCGCTCCCGAGATCGTCCTGTCTCCGCTGGGAATGCCCTTCCTGCAAGCCAGCGTGCTCAGCATCCTCGAGATCCTCGGCCTGTTCGGGGTGGTGTGGTACCGCCGTACCACCTGGTGGGCGCTTCCGCTGCTGCTCATCGCCGCCAGCGCGTTCGCCTACCACGGTCTGTTCCTGTTGAACACCGTCCACAACGACCACACCGGATACCTGGAGTACACCGAACGACTGACCGGGATCACGTTGGTCGCGGCGGGCGTCCTTACGGTTGTCGAGACGTGGCCGATGGTTGGCCGCCGCGTTCAGGTGACGCCGGGGCGTCGGGCTGAGCTGGCGTTGGTCGCGGTTGCCGTTCTCGTCTCCTGGACGGCGGTCCAGGGCTGGGAAGCACTGATGCCGGCGCCGCGCGGGATCAGCAACGTCGCCGCGGGATGCAGCCCCGCCTGCCCACCCGCGGGTGCGGAGAACCTCGCCACCCGGGCGCAGATCGAGCCGTTACCGGACGGGCAAGTCCCGAAGTACGCACCGCCGTCGTTGGTGCACGTCTACCCGTTCCCGGCCCAACAGGTGCAGCAGGTCATCACCTCCGTCGCGGGACCGAACGCCAACCCGGTCGTCCTGAGCTTCGACCAACGGTTGTTCTCGTTCTATGCCGACGACGGGTACGTTTCGCCGTTCCGACAGTCCGCCAACACCTTCGAGCGTTGGGACGACCGATACGCCGCACTACAGCGGCTGGCTGGGATCACCGACCCCGCCGCCTTCGCGCGCGCCTCCGCGACCACCCCGTTCGGTCCGATCGATGCGTTCGTGTTGCACGCCAACCACAGCGACGGTCGCTGGCACTTCGTCACGAGCGTGGGCTTCTCCCCTTCCTCGTTCGATCGCAGCGACTTCCGCATCGTCCGGCTGCCGAAATCGGTCGTTGTCGCGGTCCGTCGTCCCGTCGCGGGCAGCTGAAGTCCGGAGTTCCGGCGCCACCCCCTCACTCTGCTCGGCTCTCGGTTCAAGGTTGGCGCCGGGTCGCCCGACGATGAGGGGGTGATGTGGCGATATGTGAGGGTTCATGGCGCCGGTCGCTACTTGTCCAAGTGCGTCACGGATCAGCCCGGCGCTTGGTCGTCGTGCGCGTGAACCGCTACCTCACCGTCCCGGCGATGGCGGGCGTTCTCGTCGCGGCCCTGGTCGCTCCGGCGTTCGCTGCGCCCCAGACGCCGAAGCCCAAGCCGACGCTGACGTTGCACGTCAGCGACCGATCGTTGCTCGTGGGTTCTCCGGTCACAGTCGCCGGTCGGGCGTCGAAGGGCAGCGTCCTCGTGACGCGCTATAAGGGTGTCTCCAGCACTCGGCGACTGGCAGCCGGCCGGTTCCAGCGAACCGTCAAGCCGGGCCAGGGAAAGACGACCTTCTTCCTCAAGAACGGTCGCTACCGAAGCCGCACCGTCCGGGTACAGACCAACCCGGTCACGACCTGTACGCCGTTGAAGGACCCGACCGATGAAGCGGTCTGGACCGACCTGTCGACCGTCGGCTCGCAACTCGCCAAGAACATCGCAGCGTTGATCTGTTCCGCGGCCGACGGCGCCACCATCGACATCAAGTCGTGGTTCATCGAACCGGGCGACCCTGATACCGACCTGATCCTCGCCGACCTGGCCTTGATGCACACCTACCACCACGTGACCGTGAATGTGTTGATCGGACAACAGATCTACGAGGTCAGCAGCAGCCTGAACTGGGACAAGGCCACCGCCGCGCTACGCACGTTCGCGACGCTGAGTTCCTGCTACCGCGGCTGCGTGAGTTCGGACCCCGCGGCGATCCCACACTCGAAATGGATGACGGTCTCCGCGACCCGATGGGGACCCCCGGCGGTGCTGTCCACGTCGGCCAACTGGACCAGGGAGCAGTGGCGCGGAACTCGTGAGTCCGGCCTGTACCTGTACGACGATCAACCGCTGTACGCCGCCCTGGTGACGCACTTCAACGCCATGGTCGCCTGCGGTTCTGGAACTTGCCCGACCCCCGACATCGTGACCGGCTGGGTGCCCGATGGCGACGGCAACGCCCTGTACTTAGCCCCGCAGCCAACCGACGGCCTGGTCGACGCTCTCTCGAACCTGACGTGCGTCCCGGGTGGCGAGATCGACGGGATGAGCCTGTTCCTCCACGATGCAGCGCTCACCAACCAGCTGAGCCGGCTTCAATCGGAGGGCTGTGCGATCCACCTGCTGTTGGAGCACCCACCGGCGCAGGGACTCATCGAGAGCTTCGCTCCGATGTGCCGGATCCAGCACGACAAGGGATTGATCATCGACACCGGCGCTGGCGTGAGCGAGGCAGTCTTTGGCTCTCAGGACTTCTCGGTCAATGCCGCCGCCCTGTCCGACAACGCGATGATCGCCAGCACCAGCCCCGAGATCGTGGCACAGTACCGGACCTTCTTCACGCAGGCATCCGCGGGGGAAAGCCCTTGTGTCTCCGCACCGACGCCGTCCGTCGCCGTCGCCGAGGCCACGGACGGCTAGGAAAGTCCTGAGCCGCTAGCGGTATCAGGCGTCGGGTGCGTGGCCTCTCAACGAGGTCACACCCCCGTCGCATCGGAGTGCCGCCATGGCCCGCTCAGCACCACTGGCCCGTCTCGTGCAGGTCAACCGCGCGTTGGATGCCACCGTGGAGCGGCTGGAGGCCGAGTTCCCGGGCGTACCGACTCAGGTGATCTACGAGAAGGTCGGCGACGCGCGCATCGACGCCGCGAAGCGGCTTCCTAACCTCACCGCCTATAGCGAGGTCCTGGCCCGGCAGGCTGGTGCCCTGATCAGCTCGACCCTGGCGGCAAACCCGGCCGGCTAAGCCGCGCAACGGTGCTGGCGGATCGCCCGCCACGTCACGACCAGGACACGTCCGCCTTGATGACCCGCGCGGGAACCCCCGCGACGACAGTTCGCTCCGGCACGTCATGGGTGACGACACTGCCGGCCGCGACGACGGCACCATCGCCGAGGGTCACGCCCTTGAGGATCGTCGAGCGCTCCCCGATCCAGACGTGGTTGCCCACCACGATGGAGGCTGGCCCGGACGATCCGTCGATGGCATGTTGGTCGCCGTCCACGAAATGCACGTCCCACGAGATCGCACAGTCGGTCCCGATGGTGATCGCGACGTCGCAGTGGAACTCGGTACGCCGGCCGACGTAGGTGCGCTCACCGATACTGACCGCAGCCCCGGGGGCGCGCAGGTAGAACGCCACCCCCTCGAACAGCCTCACGCGGCTAGCGAGTCGCAGCCGCGTGTCGCGGTCCTTCTGGCGGATCCGTGGGCGCTTGTCGATCCGGATGTCCGCCGGCGCGTCAACCCCTGGATGCAGTCGAAGCACCCCGCCGCGCAGCACTCCGGCCACCTTGCTCGGTCGACGCATGGCCAGATCGTCCCATCCGGTGGGCTCAGCCGAACGACAAGCAGGACGATCGCGGTGCCCAAGCAGGAGAGAGCGACGGCTGCGTCGACCCGGCCGTCACTCGATGATGAGGTCCTCACCGCGCCGTACGACCGGCGCTCGCTTGAGGGGGAACGCCCGGGTGAGCGCGACGTAGCCGGCGTCGAGGCCGGGGACCTTGGCGAAGGCTCCTTGCGGGCCTCTCACCATTCGTCCGGTCGTCACGTCGTACTTTGCCGCGTGCCACGGGCAGACCAGACAGCCGTCGCTGTCGATGCTTCCTTCCGCGAGGTCGGCGCGGAGGTGGCGACATCTGCGGCCGACGGCAAAGTACGTGCCGTTGTCGCCGACGGCGTACCGGTCGACGCCGGTGACCTGTCCTGGGGGAACCGTGGATGCGGGGACTGACCGGCTCATGAGGACTCCTCGGAACAACTGTGACGTGCCCCCTGACACGGGCACCTGCAGGTGCTGGTTCAGACCTCGGAGGACGCCACGAAGATGCAGAACGGATGATCGGCCGGATCCGCATAGACGCGAAGCGGTTCGTCTGGGTCGTCGAAGCGGTCCAGGATCTGTCGTGCGCCCAGTGCCAGCGCGCGATCGTGCTGTGCCAGAAGGTCGTCTGCCGTCGACACCGTCAGGTCCAGATGGAGCTGCTGGGGGATCGAGTCGTCCGGCCAAGTCGACGCGGTGAGCCGTTCGACCCGCTGGAACGCCAGCTGGCGCGACCCGGCAGCATCGCGTAGGACGAGCCAGTCCTCGTCGTCGCCGGGCTGCTCGTCACCCGGCCGGTAGTGCAGGCCGAGCAGCTCCCGCCAGAACTCTGCAAGGGCACGAATGTCCGTGCCGTCGAGGACGATCTGGCGCAGGGTCGGGACGTCATCGGACACGTGACACCTCCTGGGCGTGGGCGTTCCCCGCTCACTCGAATCCACACCGCCGGACATCGTGCCGCGAATATGACAAGAGGAGTTAATCGGGGTCATTCAGATGCCGATACCTGGGCATCATGAGAAATCCTGAACTTGTCTCCGGGCCGCTCGAGGCCCGTGACACACCATCACCTGTCAGCTGCTGTGCCGGCCACCCCTCGATCACGGTCCTCGCGGATCACCTGGTCTCGGACTACCGGCGACTGGGGACGGCCCGGGTGCTCGGCGCCCTCGTCGAGGCCCATCGGACCTGCGAGGGCGTCGGCCTTCCGTACGTCGACGTGCTGCGCACGGTCGAACTGATGACTCGACACAACCTCAGCGACCAACCCAGCGACTAACGGGCTGGTGGGCCTGCTAGCCCGCTAGGAACTCGCGCAGGTCACGGACGAGCGCGTCGGGGTTCTCCTCGGCCATGTGATGTCCACTGTCGATGGCGTGGCCACGCAAGTCGCTCGCCCACTCCTTCCAGATCTCGAGCGGGTCACCGTAGAGGTCCGTCATGTCGTCGCGTGAGGACCACAGCATCATCACCGGACAGCCGATTCGGCGCCCCGCGGCTTGATCGTCGTCGTCCGCCGCCCGGTCCACCCCGAGGCCGGCGCGGTAGTCCTCGAGCATGGCGTGCACCGTGTCCGGGCTGTGGATCGCTTCCCGGTAGTCGCGGTAGTTCTCCTCGCCCAGCTGGCTCGCCGTGGCGGTGTACCAAGCATCCGGGTCGGCGTTGATCACGCGTTCGGCGGGCTTCTCGGTTTGGCCGAAGAAGAACCAGTGCCACCAGCTCGCCGCGAACCCGGCATCGGCGCGCGCGAGCGCGTCACCGATGGGTATCGCGTCGAGAATCACGAGCCGGCTCACGCGGTCCGGATAGTCCATGGCGAGCCGATGAGCCACATAGGCGCCGCGGTCATGGCCGACCACGGAGAACCGCTGGTGGCCGAGGGTGTCCGCCAGCGTCGCCATGTCGGCGGCCATGGCGCGCTTCGAGAAGGTGGCGTGGTCGGCCACCGTGCGCGGACTCGTCGACTGCCCGTAGCCGCGCAGGTCGGGGCAGATCACGGTGAAGCGGTCGGTCAGCTCAGGCGCCACCCGCCACCACGTCGTGTGGGTCCGAGGGTGACCGTGGAGCAGCAGTACGGCGGGTCCTGAACCGCCGTACCTGACGCGCAGCGTGACGTCGCCGACGTCGACATGGTCGAGTGAGAACCCTTCGAACACAACGAAATCCGTGCTACGTCGGGTTCTTGCGACGGGACAGCGGGATCATCGCGCCGTACAGAACCAAGCCGATCACCCCGACCGTGAACACCACCGACCCGCCGTTCTTCGCCGTCGCCAGCATGACGGCGCCGACAACAACTAGCGCAACGGCGGCGAGGGTGCCGATGATGGCGAGTCGCTGTAGCCACGCCGGGGTGCGGTCGGTCGGACCCGGTGAACTCCGGTCCTTCATCCGCCCCCACTGTCCCGCACGATGTCGTCGATGCGGTTGGCCAGCGTCACGTCGTTCGACGTGATGGCGTCGACAGAGTGTGACCACACCGTGAAGCGCACCTGGTCGCCCGACACGTGGACAACTGGGTGGTGATCCATCTGGTCGGCCGCTACGCCGACCCGCTCCACCAGGGTCGGGGCGTCGCCGGGGGCTGTTCGGACCTCCCGCGCCAGGTGCCCGTCCTCGACTCGCCAGTTGTCGAGCTCGCCGAGCGCCGCGGTGAGCTCATCGTCCTCGAGAGGCTTGGCCATGGGGCCTCCTCATCCGGGTCGGTCGGCGCGGCAGCACCGACACCAGGAGAATCTCACGCATGCCGGAGCCACTCGTCGTCGTGGCCGCCGCAATCCTCGACACCGGTTCCCCGGCCGGCGTCGTGACCGGCCCGACGGCGCCTCGGGTGCTAGCGGCGCAGCGGTCGTATCCCGTGGAGCTCGCGGGTCGTTGGGAGCTACCGGGCGGCAAGGTCGATCCCGGCGAGACCGAGCCGGCCGCACTGCGCCGCGAGTGCCGCGAGGAGCTAGGAGTCGACCTCGAGGTCGGTGACCGGATCGGTCCCGACGTCGCGACGACGGGTGTGACGGGCACACTGCGGGTCTACTGGGCGTGGATCCGTAACGGTGTGCCGGTCGCCGTCGAACACCGCGAGATCCGCTGGCTGACCGGTGACGAGCTCATCGGTCTCGACTGGGTGTCGCCCGGCGACCGCGAGATCGTCGAATCCATCCGACATAGCCTCGCCCGGTGACGACGATGGAGCCACAGGACCGCGATGTCGACGTGGCACGCAATGTCGAGCAGGCGGTGCTGGACGACGCCGAGGCGGCCGTCGAGCCCTTCGAGCAGGCGTTCGACCTGACGCCGCTCGACGTCCCCCATCGGCTGCTCCTGGTCCACGCGCATCCCGACGACGAGACGATCGGCACCGGCGCCACCATGGCCCGGTACGCCGCGGCCGGCGCCCACGTGACGCTCGTGACGTGCACGCTGGGCGAAGAGGGCGAGATCTTGGTCCCTGAGCTCGCGCATCTCGCCGTGGACCGTGAGGACGGCCTGGGCCAACTCCGCATCGGTGAGCTGGCAGCCGCAATGGAGGCCCTGGGCGTTACGGACCATCGCTTCCTCGGTGGCCCGGGTCGATATCGCGACTCCGGAATGATGGGGCTGCCCAGCAACGACAACCCGAACTGCTTCTGGCAGGCCGACCTTCCCGAAGCGGTCGGTGCGCTGGTCGAGGTGATGCGAGCCGTCCGACCGCAGGTCGTCATCACCTACAACGAGGTCGGTGGGTACGGGCACCCGGACCACATTCAGGCGCACCGGGTCACGGCCGTAGCGTTTGACGCATCCGGTGACGCGGCGCGTTACCCCGACATGGGCGAGCCATGGCTCCCCAGCAAGCTCTACGAGACGACGATCCCGGTCTCGGTGCTGCGCGAGGGGTACGACGCACTCAAGGCCATGGGTGAGGAAGCGCCGTTTGGCGTGGTTGACCCCGACGAGCTCACGTTCGGTGTTCCGGACGACGACGTCACCACTGTCATCGATGCCCGGGAGCAGCTCCCCGCCAAGGTCGCGGCAATGCGAGCACACCGGACCCAGATCTCGGTCGACGGCCCGTTCTTCGCGTTGTCCAACAACATCGGTCAGGGTGCGTTCGGTGTCGAGTACTACCGGCTGGTTCGTGGCACCAGATCCGGGGACGAGATCGAGACCGACTTTTTCGAGAACCTGTAAGTCTCGGCGTGACATCGTCCCGACTGTCTAGCCCGTCCGGGTGAATCCCTTCGCTCGGCGTAGCCAGTTGGGCTCAGCCGGTGACAGACTTTGATCATCTGAGCTTTTCCAACCGTTTCAGCCCACGAGCGGAGCCACGTATGGACCAGTCGCCGGCTCTCACCGCCCCGGTCGTCGACCCGCTCATGGACCCGCTGTTCACCAGCGGCGGTGACACCGTCCTCACCATGGGTGGGGCGGACGTCGGCCGCCGCCGAGAGGTCCAGCGCCGGCGCCGGTTGTGGCGGATGAGCGCACTCGTCGGCATCCCGGCCGCGTTGCTGTGGCTGCGCATCCTGACCGGCCACCCGATCGACCTGCTGCAGATGCCGCACATCGACTGGGTCGTCGTCGTACCGATGATGTTCTTCGTCGTACTGATCGTCGGCTTCGTCGGCATGCAGCTGTGGGCCCGCCGCTCGCCGCACATCGTCTACCGCCCCGAGCAGATCGACGTGCGGCTCTCCGACGTCGTCGGCATCGAGCCGGTCAAGGAAGAAGTGGTCCGCTCGATCAACCTGTTCCTCTCCCACAAGACCTTCGCCGGCGAGATGGGCGGTACGCCGCGCCGCGGACTGCTGTTCGAAGGGGCGCCCGGAACCGGGAAGACCCACACCGCGAAGGCGATGTCCGCCGAGGCCGGCGTGCCGTTCCTGTACGTGTCAGGTACGTCGTTCCAGTCGATGTTCTACGGCGCAACCGCCGGGAAGATCCGCTCGTACTTCAAGGAGCTGCGCAAGGTCGCCCGTGCCGAAGGCGGCGCGATCGGGTTCATCGAGGAGATCGATGCCATCGGCGGCCAGCGCGGCGGGATGGGAATGTCGCCACGCGAAGCGGTCTCCGCATCCGTTCAGTGCTGCGGCACCGTCACCGCCCTGCCGACGACGTACTTCGGCGGCCCCAGCACCAGCGCCACGCCGACGGTCACCAACGGCTACGTCAGCGAGGGCGTGGGTGGCGTCGTCAACGAGCTGCTCGTCCAGATGCAGTCGTTCGACGAGCCAACCGGGTGGCAGAAGGCCGGTGGCAGCCTCATCGACTGGTTCAACCTGTTCCTGCCGGCGCACCGCCAGATGCACAAGCCCACCCCGCCGCACGCCAACGTGTTGCTGATCGCGGCGACCAACCGGGCCGACCAGCTCGACCCCGCGCTGCTGCGACCCGGCAGGTTCGACCGGTCATTGCACTTCGACCGCCCCGACCAGCGTGGTCGTCGGTTGCTGACCGACCACTTCTTGCGGACCAAGGCACACCACGACGAGCTCGACGACCCGGAACGTCGCGACGCGCTGGCCAGTGCCACCCAGGGCTACACGCCGGTGATGATCGAGCAGCTCTTCGACGAGGGCTTGGTCAACGCGGTACGCCGGGGCGACAACCGCATGACCTACAAGGACATCGAGCAGGCCAGGATGGTGCTGCAGGTCGGCCTTGGGCAGCCGGTCGGATACACCGCCCACGAGAAGCGACTGATCGCGACGCACGAGGCCGGCCATGCGACGGCCGCCCACCTCGTCGCACCAGGTCGCAAGCTCGAAGTGCTCTCCATCATCAAGCGCCGCGAGGCGCTCGGCATGTTGGCTCACGGCGACGGCGAGGAGACCTACACCCGTTCCCGCACCGACATGATCGGCCTGATCCAGATCGCGCTGGCCGGCCAGTGCGCGGAGGAGATCTTCTTCGGTGACGTGTCGACCGGGCCGGCAGGGGACCTGCTCTATGCCACGAACGTCGCCGCTCAGATGATCGGGGCAGCCGGTATGGCGGGGACGCTGGTGTCGTTCGCCGCGGTCCAGGGCAGCGCGTTCAGCGACACCAACATCGTCGGACGCGTCCTCGGTGACCACGACGGCAGGCGGCGGGTCGAGGAGCTGTTGCAGGAACAGAAGGTCGTCGTGAAGGGAAAGCTCGAGGACAACCAGCACCTGGTTGCAGCCCTGCGCGATGCACTTCTCGACCGCAACGAGCTCGTCGGCCGCGAGATCACCGACGTGCTCGAGCAGGCGACCGCGAGCGGCCCCCCACCTGCGGTCATCGACCTGCGGGCTCATGAGCAGGCCGTAGCCTCGGAGCGTGCCGAGCAGTCCACGATCTGACCGCATCGAGGCCTTCTGCCTCGACCTGGTTCTCGTCGGGATCGGCGGTTTCCTCGGCCTGATCGGCACCTTCCTGATCCCGCTCCGGCTAGCCGGGGGCGTCGAGGGACTGGCTGCCGTCATCGCGCTGGTCGGCAACGTCGCGGTCGGACTGCTCGGTGGGATCGGCGGCCGGTCGACTCGCAGCGCGACCCTGCCCGGTGTCAGCTGGTTCGTCGTGGTGATGGCGATCAACGTCGTGTCGCGAGGCGGGGATGTGATCATCCCGGGCAAGCTGCCGGTCGATCCCGGCGTGGTGTGGGTCGGCTACGCCTTCCTGGCCCTCGGCCTGATCGGAGCGGTTATCGCGATCTCAGCGACCCAGATCTACACCCGGCGGCTGCAGGAGCCGAGAAACACCATGTGACCGACCTTGCGACGACGTCCCCCGTTGAGACCGGCGAGCTGCCTGCGGATGTGTCCGCCGCCGTCGACGGGGACGGCACGCCGGTCGAGACGATCGTGGTGCGGCTGGGTCGCGGCCGGTTCGCCACCGACCTCGCCAGCGTCGCGGAGGTCGGGCGCGTGCCGGCCGTCACCCGGATCCCCGGCGTACCGGCCTGGCTGGCTGGAGTCGCGAACTGGCGCGGCCGGATCCTCCCGATCCTCGACCTCCGGAGCTTGCTCGGCGCGGTCGCGACTGAGCCGAACCGCTCGTCGCGGCTGTTGGTCCTCACGGACCGGGGAACGCTCGTCGGAGTCCTCGTCGATGCGGTGGAGGGCACCATGACGCTCGACGCCGACATCGCGGCGGTGCCGACCGGAGTTCCGGCCGAGGCGGCTGCACTGCTTCGTGGCCAGCTGGCGCACGACGACGGCCCGGTCGCCGTGCTCGACGTGGATGCCGTGATGCGGCTGCG
Organism: Mycobacteriales bacterium; assembly: GCA_036267755.1. Taxonomy (GTDB): domain Bacteria; phylum Actinomycetota; class Actinomycetes; order JAFAQI01; family JAFAQI01; genus DATAVK01. Next base: position 14,074 of record DATAVK010000121.1, on the reverse strand, counting down.
TGATCGGTTGCCCCGGGGGCGGCGCTCGGCCTGAACTTGCGGCGGCGGCCTTCAGGACGTCACCCATTTGGCCGAGAACCCAATCGATCGACACGACAGGAGCAGTGGTGGACTTCTCGAAGCGACTCAGCCGAGTGGCTGCGCTCGCAACGTGGGCGGGCATCGCGCTGTCCACCCTCGGCGTCGTCGCGCTGTCGCGTAATCCTGGGCCGAGCCTGCACGTCCACCTGCCGGCCTTCTTCGCGTGGCTGAGCCTGTCCGTGCTCAACGCGATCATTCTGACCGCGCTCCCTTCGATTGCGGCATCGGTGCCGCATGTGCGCCGCCGCATCACGACGTACCGCGCCGTGCTGCTGCTGTCGATCATGGTGGGCATCACCGGCGAAGTTGCGGTGACGGGCGGAATCCGCGGCCCGATCTGGATCATGTACCTGCCGGGACTGCTCTTCGCCGCGACCACGCTCAAGCCATGGCAGTCCTCGCTGTTCGGGCTGATTCAGGCCGGCTGCCTGCTGGGTGCGTCGTACCTCGCGCACACGATCGACTCGACCACCGCGCCCTGGCTGATTCTCGTGCTGCCGGTCTTCCCGGCCATCGCGTGGTTCAACGGCACTCTCGCCGGCGCGGTCTGGACGATGCGGGCCCATGCCCATGCCGAACGCGACGAGTTGCAGGGCCGGGTCAACGAGCTGTCCGCCGTGCTGGCCAAGGCTGCTGAGGGTGACCTGTCGGTCCGCTTCGACGAAGGCGACGGCGGCCACGAGTCGCTCGAGGTGCTCTCGGACGCGTTCTCGCACACCCTGACGAACCTGCGCGGTCTGGTCGGGCACATCCGTAGCGGCGGCGAGCAGATCGGCGCCGCGGCCGGAGAGCTGCTCGCGACGGCAGAAGAGCACGCCGCTTCGGCCACGGAGCAGTCGTCCGCTGTCACTGAGACCACCTCGACCATCGAGGAGCTGGCGGCGACCGCCGCACAGATCGCGGAGACGTCCGAGTCGGTGGCGCGCTACGCCGCGGAGACCCTCCGGTACGCCGAAGACGGCCGCACCGCGGTGTCGTCCAGCGTGATCGCCATGGACACGATCGCCACTCGCGTCGACTCGATCGCCACCCGGGCGCTGTCACTCGGCGAGAAGAGCCACGAGATCGGCCGGATTCTCGAGGTCATCAACGATCTCGCCGATCAGACCAACCTGCTCGCTCTCAACGCTGCGATCGAGGCCGCCCGGGCGGGCGAGCACGGTCGTGGCTTCGCGGTCGTCGCCTCCGAGGTGCGCAAGCTTGCCGAGCGCGCGCAGGAGTCCACCGGCCAGATCGCGTCGATCATCGGCGAGATCCAGGCCGAGACGCACGCCACGATCGTCGCCAGCGAAGAGGGTGCCAAGGAAGTGCGGACCGGGTCCGAGCTGGCGCGCGGAGTAGTGGAGGCGCTGGAGCGCATCGGCGGCATGGTCGACGAGACCACCACCGCCGCCAAGGAGATCTCCATCGCCACCCAGCAGCAGCGATCGGCGTCCGACCAGGTGGTCTCGGCGATGACGCAGGTCTCCGACGTCTCTCGCCAGTACGCCGTGGGGTCCAAGCAGGCCGCCGCGGCCGCCGCCCAGCTGAACATGCTCGCTGCCGAGCTACGCGCGTCGATCGCGCAGTTCATCGTCGCCTGACCGCGGGACATTCCTCCGTTTGCGCGCGTCGCAATGGGCCGAACGGCTCCAGACCTGGCCACAGCGAGCCGATGAGGACCGGAGACGCCCTGTCCCCGAAAGGTCTCTCCTGTGCTCGACGTCCAGCCTGCCGGAAGGGCAACGATCGCGACCCCCATCGCGACGGCGCTCCCCGCTGACGTCGAACGCCGGCTGGCCGAACTGGTAGGGATCGAGCCGATCCCGCTGCCGGAGCCGGTGCCTGAGCCGATTGGGCTCGCCGTCGAGGTGCCGGCGGGTCGCGAAACCGCCTTCACCACCGTCGTGATCCACATCGCCGAGCTGATGGCCGTGGGTGGTCTGCTGCTCATCACCGCCTATGCGTTCCTGGCTGCACGGGTCGGCAGCGACGGGACGCTCGTCCATCCGGTCTGGCTCGCTGGGTGGGGGTTCGGCGCGGCGGTCAGCGCGGTCGTCCTGGCTTCGCTCGCCCGCGACCCTGGCGTGGCAGGCGTCCAGACCAGCGGTCGGCGCCTGCTGCTGGGCACGGCCTTGCTGTCGGCATTGTTGGTTTGCCTCTCCGGCGTCGTGACCGAGATGGGCGGCCTCGATAGCTCCGGCTGGGTGCTGTTCCTGCCGGTGGTCGTCGTGGTCGGTGCCCTGCTCGGCCCGGTTCGTGGCCTGGCTGTCGGTGGGGCCGCGGCCGCTGGCATCTATGCGGCGGCAGCGCTGTCGCACTCGCTGGGCAATCATGCGGTGGGCGAGCTCATCGTGGTGCTCCCGACCTGCCCCACGCTGGGCTGGTGGGCGGGCTCGCTGGCGTCGACGTCGGCGAAGGCTGCGGTGGTGGCCCGGAGCCGTCGGGAGAAGATGCAGCGCGACATCTCGGTGCTCAGCGGGCTGCTTGGTCAGGTCGCCGACGGCAACCTGACGGCGGTGCCGTTCCTGGAGAACGCCGCGGATCAGGCCACGACGGGGCTTGCCGTCGTCCTCGCCGACACCGTGCTGTCGTTGCGCCATCTGGTGATCGGCCTGGGCGGCGTCGCCGACCAGCTCGCTGACAGCTCCTCAGAGCTGGTCGCGACGATCGCCCATCACGTTGACGCGGTCGAGGAGCAGGCCTCCTCGGTGTCGTGGACCACGAGCACGATCGAGCAGCTGGCCAGCACGGCCGGGCTGATCGCCGAGACTGCGCTGCGGGTCGAGGCGTACGCCGGGACAACCCGGGCGGATGTCGACGCCGGGACCGCGGCAGCCGCTGCCGCCACCGGGGCGATGGACGTGATCGAGACCCGGGTCCGCGAGCTGGAGGACCGAAGCAGCCGACTCGCCGTACAGGTCAAGCAGATCGCCGTGACCGCCGGGTTGATCGACGACCTGTCCCGGCGGACGACGATGCTGGGTGTCAGCGCCGCAATCGAGGCCGCCCGCGCCGGGCCCGAGGGGGCCGGCTTCACGACGGTTGCCGCCGAGATCGGCTCGCTGGCGGGTCGGGCTCGGGAGGCCACCGCGGCGATCTCGGTCGTCGTCGAGGCCATCGAGAAAGAGATCGCGGCGGCCACGATCGTCAACTCCGAAGGGCTGGCGGCGATCGCGGCGGGTCGGGAGCGCCAGACAGCGGTCGTCGGCGCGCTCGAGCGGATCAGCCTGCACGTCGACGACACCATCGACGCGGCCCGCACCATCACAGCCGCCACCGAGGAGCAGCGGGCGGCGAGCCACGGTGTTGTCGAAGCGATGCTGCGGGTGACCATCGCGAGTGAGAAGGCCCGCGCCGCGACGCGTGGTCACGCCGACGCCGCCAGCCGGCTGAGTGGTCTGGCGACCTCGGTACGCGAGACGGTCGCGAGGTTCAGGGTCCGATGACGGAAGCCGATGCTCAGACCATGGACATCACCGGGCTCCGTCATGCCTAGCTGGGCTGAGGACCCCGAGCTGCTGGCGACGTTCCGGGCCGAGGTCGAGGAACGGGTCGCCTCGCTGCAGGCTGGGCTGCTCGCCCTCGAGTCCCATCCGTCGCCGCGTCAGGTGCTGATCGGACTGTTCCGCGACGCCCACACGATCAAGGGCTCCGCCCGGATGCTCGGCCTGAGCGCCGTCCTGCAGGTCGCGCACAACACCGAAGACCTGCTCGGGGCGATCCGGGACGGCCGGCTGCTGGTTCGCCGCGACCTGATCGACCTGCTGCTCGCGGCATGCGATGCCATCGTGGGGTCGCTGCCGGGCGGCGACGATCCGGTGCCGGACAGCCATCTGAACGAGATCGCGGACGTGTTGCGCCGCGCCACCGACGGCGAGGAGGGCGTGGTCGCGCCCGAGCGCGCCACCACGGCCGAGGACGAGGACACCGTCGAGGACGCGCTGCAGCGAGGCGGGGACTCGGTCCGGGTCACCACCGCCAAGGTCTACGACCTGTTGGACGTCGTGGGTGAGGCAGAGCTCGACGCGCGCCGGCTCGACCGAGCGGGTGACGGTGTCGCCGTGATCGCCACCGAGCACACCCGCTGGCTCCGGCAGCTCAGGGAGTCGCTGCGCCCGATGGCGCTGCCGCCCGACGCAGCGGTTGCGCTGACCCGGCTGCTGGCCGTGGACGACCAGCTCGGTGCCGCCGCTCACGAGCTGCACGAACTGACCGAGGACGCCCAGGGCCGGCTCGCGCAGGTGCGCGACGGTGCGATGGGCCTCGCGATGGTGCCGGTACGCCGAGTCGTCGCTGGATTGCCCAGGGTGGTCCGCGACGTCGCGACCGCCGGCGGCAAGGACGTGCGGCTCGTCATCAACGACACCGACGTGGAGCTCGACAAGCAGGTGCTCGACGGTGTCTCCGACGCGCTCAAGCACCTCGTCGTCAACGCGGTCGACCACGGCTGCGAGACGGGACCTGAGCGGGTCCGCGCTGGGAAAAGCTCACAGGCCACCGTCACCGTGTCGGCCCGGGCGGCCGGCGGCACCGTGGTCATCGAGGTGTCCGACGACGGCATCGGCATCGACGAGGCGACGCTGCGAGCCGCGGCCATCGCGCGCGGTGCCCTGCTTCCCGACTCCACGCTGTCCGGCCAGGCCCTGCTCGGCGTGCTGTTCCAGCCGACGTTCTCCACCGCCGCTCACATCACCGAGACCTCGGGTCGAGGCATCGGGCTCGACGTCGTACGCAGCGCTGTGGAGGGCCTCGGCGGCTCCGTCGACCTGAGGACCACCCCGGGGCTCGGTACGACGTTCACGCTCACGCTGCCCGTCACGCTCGGCGTACTGCGGTGCCTGATGGCACGCGTCGGCGGCGACCGAGTGGCGCTGCCAGTGCCCGGTGTCGTCGAGTCGCTGTCACTGAAGAACGCGGTGATGCACTCGCTGGCGGGGCGACCGGTCGTGGTCCGCCACGGCGAGACGTTGCCGCTGCTCGAGCTCGGCGCGGCCCTCGGTTCGCCGCCCGCTGAGCAGGGGACCGCCCGTGCGGCGGTCGTCGTCCGGCACGGGGACAGGCAGGTCGCCTGGGCCGTCGACTCGCTCGACGGCGAGCGTGAGGTCGTCGTCAAGGACCTCGGCCCGTTCATCGGCCGGTTGCCGATCATCAGCGGCGTGACGATCGACGGTGACGGCAGCGTCGTCTGCCTGGTCGACCTGCGCGAGCTGAGCGAGACCAGCGGGGCGACCGGCTCGTCGTACCGATCCGGGTCGTTCACCGCCGGCGAGGTCACCCCCACACACGACGGGGTCGGCAGCCTGCTCACCATCGACGCCGATGAGGTGGGGTCGGGTCACGGCGGCGGACCCGACGTCGCGCGTCCCCGGGTCCTTGTCGTCGAGGATTCGGTCGGCGTCCGCGAGCTCGAACGCGTCATCCTCGAGGGCGCCGGCTACCAGGTGATCACCGCCGTGGACGGCACCGAGGGAGCCGCGGCGCTGGCGGATGACCCGGTCGACCTGGTGCTCGCGGACGTGGAGAGGCCGGGCATCGACGGCTACGCCCTGACCCGCAAGATCCGTTCGACGCCGGGCTGGGAGCAGGTGCCTGTCGTGATCATGACCAGCCGTGGCAGCGAAGCCGACCAACGGTCCGGCCTCGACGCCGGTGCGAGCGCCTATCTGTTGAAGTCAGAGTTCGACCAGGACCAGCTCGTCGAGACGGTGCGCCGTCTCGTCGGGCGGTGACGAACGAGGAGATCCCATGCCAACCGTCGTAGTTGCAGATGACAGCCCGACGCTGCGCCGCATCGTGACCTCCGTGCTCTCGCGCGAGGGCTTCGAGGTGGTCCCGGCCGAGGACGGCGTCTCTGCCGTCCAGCAGGTCTTCGCCCACATGCCGGACGCGGTGGTCCTGGATGTCCAGATGCCCCGCATCTCCGGCTACGTCGCGGCCCGGCTGATGAAGGACGACTGGCAGACCGCCGGCATCCCGGTGATCCTGCTCACGTCCCTCGACGCCGCCAGCGACCGCTACTGGGGCGCGCAGACCGGTGCCGACCGCTACCTCACCAAGGACTTCGAGGCGCCGCAGCTGGTCGCCGCTGTCCGCGAGGTCATCGAGAAGGCGGCGTCGGGCTTCGGCGGCCGCGAGCCGCTCCGAGCCGACCCGGTCTCGCTCAGCGACGACGACGTGCTGTCGCGGGTCTGCGACCTGCTGGACCGCAAGCTGTTCGAGACCTCGGTCGCGAGCGAGGTCACCGCGCTCGCCGCGACGACGCACGGGTTCGAGCAGACCGTTGCCGGTGTGCTCGAGGTGCTGCGGCGCTTCGTCGACTACGACCTCGCCTCCGTGCTGCTGCTCGAGGAGCGGACCAGCTACGTCGCGGTTGCGGGGGAGACCTCGCAGATGCAGTACTCGGAGTTCCTCGGAGCTGCCGTGGACGCGCTCGCCGCCGCTTCAGGGCTCGACGTGTCCGTCGCGGACATGGAGCTCCGGCTCGCGGACCCGGACGGATTGCTGGGTCAAGACGACGAGCGCGCGATGGCCACGTTCCTGTCCATGCCGTTGAAGGGACACGGCGGCTCCGTGGTCGGTCTGCTCGCGTTGTCCAGCGGCAACAAGAACGCGTTCGGGGAGACCGCGCTCTCGACGCTTCGACTCGTCGACGGGCCGGCGGCGATCGTCATCGACAACGCTCGGCTGGCCGGCGTTCGTACGTCGTAGCTGCCCGGCCCGTAGATTGCAGGGGTGTCCGAGGCGCCGCAGTCCCAGGACCTCGATCCCAGGCGGTACCGGCATGTCGTCAGCCGATTCGCCACCGGGGTCACCGTCGTCTCGACCGTGGTCGACGGTGTCCGTTACGGCCTGACCGTCAACTCCTTCACGTCGGTGTCGCTCGACCCGCTGCTGGTGTTGTTCTGCTGCGAGATCGACTGCGAGTTCCACGAGCCGGTGCTGACCGCGGGCAAGTGGGGTGTCTCGGTGCTGTCGCAGATGCAGGCCGACGATGCCAACTGGTTCGCGACTCGCGGGGTGCCCGGGGTGGATCAGTTCACCGGGCGACCAGGGGTCCGTTCCGGTCGGATGCTTGCCGTCCCGCTGCTCACCGATGCGCTGGCGACGTTCGAGTGCCGGACCTGGACGACTTACGAGGGCGGTGACCACACCGTCGTGATTGGCGAAGTGGTCGAGGCCACCATCACCAACGAGGGTGATCCGTTGCTCTACTTCGGCAGCGCCTACCGCGGCATCGCGCCGGCCTGAGCCTGCCGTAACTCGGTTGCCCGGCCGCTCCGGCGACTGGTACGACGAGTCGGTGCCTGACCTCGAGCTGCATCGGGTCACCCGTGAGGACGAGCTGCCTCGCTGGTGGCGGATCGATGACGCCGCGATGCGGACCGATCACGTCGCTCTGCCGGCGGATCCGATGTCCGAGCTGGCTCCCGTGCTGGCCGGGCCGCTTTCCGGTAAGGACGTGGAGCTGTGGCTGGCCGTCGCAGAAGGGCGCGACGTGGGCTGCGCGAAGTTGACGCTGGCCCTGCACGACAACCGGCACGTCGCGGTCCTGGACGTCGTCGTGGACCCGCCGTCGCGGGGCGTGGGCATCGGCAGGCGCCTGGTCGACGCCATGCTGGGCCGCGTCCGGGAGCTGGGCCGCACCGTTGTCCAATCAGAGGTCAGCCGTCCGATCGACGCCGCTGCCGAGCCCGGGGCGCCGACCCGGCTGGCCCAGAGCGTTGGAGCCACACATGCCGACACCGAGCTGCGCCGCATGCTCGACCTGTCTGAGCAGGAGCCGCCCGGACTCGTTGCCGCGCTTGCGGCCGCGCAACGAATGGCCGAGGGCTACACCATCGTTCGGTGGGTGGACCACGCCGCTGACGCTGACCTAGCGGACCTGGCGGCCCTGATGGTGGTGATGAGCACTGACGCTCCCCACGGTGACCTCGACGTGGAGCCCGAGATCTGGGACGCGGCGCGCTACCGCGCGAACGAGGCCGACGCCGCCGCCCGAGGGCGGCGACGGTTTGCCGTCGCCGCCCGCGAGGACGCCACCGGTCGGTTGGTTGGTTTCAGCGACATCGGAGTCAACCTGACCGTCCCCGAGGTCGGCTACCAATGGGACACCCTGGTCCATGGCGAACATCGCGGCCATCGGCTCGGCCTGCTCATGAAACAGGCCAACCTCGAACAGCTTCGGTCGGTGTCGCCGCAGACCCGATTTATCAACACCTGGAACGGGATCGACAACACCCCCATGGTGAGCGTCAACGAAGCCCTGGGCTACCGGCCCATGGAAGTGATGGAGGAATGGCAGCTGCGGCTGTGACAGCCGGTCTCTAGTGCGGGCCCTGCGCGTTCGCGTACGAGTAGTCGTGATGCACCCCGAAGCCGAGCGAGCGGTAGAGCATGACAGCGGCCGTGTTGTGAACCTCGGTCTGTAGGTAGACCTGACGCGCGCCGCGAATGCCGGCCCATCGCAGGGCCGCGGCGCTCACCTGGATCGCCAGCCCCCGCCGGCGATGGTCGCTCGCGACCTCGACCGCTGATAGCCCGGCCCACCGACCGTCGACCGCGACCCGGGCCACCGCGACGGCGCGATCCGCAACCCGCACTGAAGCGAAGATCACGGCCGGATGGTTGGTGAGGACGTCGCGAGCGGCGTCAGGCAGCGGTCCGCCCTCACGCCGGTAGGCCGCCAGCCACGCGTCGTCCGGCGCCTCGTCGAGCCGCACGTCCGCCGCCCCGGGAGACCTCGCATCGGCGGCGCGCAGCACGTGCCCCAACTCCGCCGTCATCACGTGGACGGGGCGAGACCAGCCATAGCCGCGCTGGCCGAGCAGTTCCCGCAGCCCCTGGGTGCCGCCGGGATCAGGCAGCTGTAGCCGGGGCGGCAGGTCGCGCTCGGTGTACCAGGCCTCGGCCGTCGCCAATGCCTCGGGCAGTGGCCGGCCAGGGTCGCCGATCGCCAGCGCGGAGTTCGCCCGGCCGGTGAAGCCGCCGCCTGCCCGCAGCAGCCAGTCGCCGAGCCGCGCGGTCTCCAGCGCCCGCCAACCGAGGGCGCCGGCTTGCTGGACCTCGGCGACCGAGGCGCGCTGCGCGGGTGAGGGCGGGACGTCGCGGCGCGCCTGGATGGCGCGGACAGCCACCTCGGTCACGCTGCCGTCGCGCCGCCGGATCCACCACGTTTCGTCACTCACAGCGACCACCACGCCGACCACCGAGACGTCGCCTACCGGCGTACCGACGCGTAGCGTGATGGTGGCGCCCACGACCGGAGTGCTCAGGTCGAGCGCTGACATCAGGCTCCCGGTTGCTCGCGTGGTGAGGGCGGCCGTGATACTAGATGCCGACCCCCCGAGGAGGATTGTCCCGTGACCTACGTCATCGCCGAGCCGTGTGTCGATCTGCTCGACAAGGCGTGCATCGAGGAATGCCCCGTCGACTGCATCTACGAGGGCAACCGGATGCTCTACATCCATCCGGACGAGTGCGTGGACTGCGGTGCCTGCGAACCGGTGTGCCCGGTTGAGGCGATCTTCTACGAGGACGACGTCCCGGAGCAGTGGAAGGACTACTACAAGGCCAACGTCGAGTTCTTCGACGACCTGGGCTCGCCCGGCGGCGCCTCCAAGGTCGGCAAGATCGACAAGGACCATCCCTTGGTCGCAGCGCTCCCGCCGATGGGTGAGCACAGCTCCGATGGGTGAGCACAGCTGAGGGAGCTGCCCGACTTCCCGTGGGACACCCTCGCGGCGTACGCCGAGCGGGCGCGGCAGCACCCGGGCGGGATCGTGGACCTCTCGGTCGGTACACCGGTCGACCACACGCCGGAGCTGATCCGGCAGGCGCTGGACGCGGCATCGGACGCTCCCGGCTATCCGCTCACCGCCGGCACGCCGCAGCTGCGTGAGGCGGCGGCGGGCTGGCTCCGCCGCCGGTTCGGCGCCGAGATCGCGCCGAGCGCCGTGCTCCCGGTCATCGGCACCAAGGAGCTCGTGGCCTGGCTGCCGACGTTGCTCGGCGCCGCCACCGTGGGGTTCCCCACGCTGGCCTACCCGACGTACGACGTCGGAGCCCGGATCGCCGGCGCCGACAGCCTCGCCGTGGACGTGACGGTCGACGTGGGTCCGGCTCAGCTCGACCTGCTGTGGCTGAACTCCCCGGCCAACCCGACCGGTGTCGTGCTGCCCCCGGCTGCGCTGGCCGCGGTCGTCAGCTGGGCGCGGGAGCGCGGCACGGTGCTGGCGAGCGACGAGTGCTACACCGACGTCTACTACGGCGCCGAGCGGCCGGCGTCCGTGCTCTCACCCGAGGTCTGCGGCGGGTCGCACGACGGGCTGCTCGCGGTGCACTCGCTGTCGAAACGCTCCAACCTGGCGGGATACCGCGCCGGGTTCGTGGCCGGCGATCCCGCGCTTGTCGCACGGCTGCTGGAGCTGCGCAAGCACGCCGGGATGATCGTGCCGGCGCCGGTGCAAGCGGCGATGGTGGCCGCGCTCGACGACGACCAGCACGCCGCGGTGCAGCGCGACCGGTACGCGGCCCGTCGTACCTCGCTGCTGGTCGCGCTGCGCGCCGCGGGCTACCAGGTGGACGACACCGAGGCCGGGCTGTACCTGTGGTCCACCCTCGACGAGCCCTGCTGGGACACCGTGAGCCGGCTCGCGGACCTTGGCATCCTCGTCGCGCCCGGATCTTTCTACGGCGCTGCTGACGAGCGGCACGTGCGGATCGCCCTCACCGCGACCGACGAACGCATCGCCGCCGCCGTCTCCCGCCTCCCGGCTACTGGGCGTGCAGGGCGGCGTTGAGGCCGCCCCACGAGCCGGACCGGGGCCGGGCCTCGAGCCGGCCGCTGACGCTGTTGCGCCAGAACATCAGCCCGTTGGCCCCGGAGAGCTGCCGGGCGGGTACGACGGCCCCGTCGGGCAGCGTCACCTTGGAGCCGGCGGTGACGTAGCAGCCGGCCTCGACCACGCAGTCGTCGCCGAGGGAGATGCCGATGCCCGCGTTGGCGCCGATCAGGCAGCGTTCGCCCACCGACACGACCTCGGTGCCGCCGCCGGACAGCGTGCCCATGATCGACGACCCGCCACCCACGTCGCTGCCGTCGCCAACCACGACACCGGCGGAGATCCGGCCCTCGACCATCGAGGCACCCAGCGTTCCGGCGTTGTAGTTGACGAATCCCTCGTGCATCACCGTCGTACCTGCCCCGAGGTGGGCACCCAGCCGCACCCGGGAAGCGTCGGCGATCCGGACCCCGGGCGGTACGACGTAGTCGGTCATCCGGGGGAACTTGTCCACGCCCAGGATCTCGAACCGCTCGCCAGCCAGCCGCGCCCGCATCCGGAACGCCTCGACGTCCTCGGCCGCGACCGGGCCCAGCGAGGTCCATGCCACGTTGGTGAGCAGCCCGAAGACGCCGTCGAGATTGGCCTCGTGCGGCCGGATCAGCCGGTGGGAGAGGAGGTGCAGCCGCAGCCAGACGTCGGCTGCGTCGGTCGGCGGCGAGGCCAGCGACGGGACCAGTACGACGATCGGCTCGACCCGTACCTCCCGCAGCTCATCGACCTGCGGCCGCAGCGCGACAGCCGGCTCGGGGGCGGTCTCGGCGAGCACCGGCTCGGCGAACCAGACGTCGAGCACGCGGTCCTTGCCGTCGTACGTCGCGAGTCCGACGCCGGCGGCCGGTTCGTCACGGAATGGCACGGCCAGAGCCTACGGTGGGGTCATGATCGACGTGAGTCAGACCGGCGAGCACCTGACGGCACACCTCGTCGACATCCCGTCCGTATCGGGCGGTGAGACCCGCCTCGCGGACGAGGTCGAGGCGGTGCTGCGGGCCCACCCCCACCTCAGCGTCGAGCGGGACGGCGACGCCGTGTTCGCGTCCACGAACACTGGTCGAGAGCACCGGGTCGTGATCGCGGGGCACCTCGACACCGTGCCGGTGGCGGACAACCTCCCGAGCCGGCGCGAGGGTGACCGGCTGTTCGGCTGCGGGACCTCGGACATGAAGTCGGGCCTTGCCGTGATGCTCCGGCTCGCCACGTCGATGACCGAGCCGCACCACGACGTCAGCTGGCTGTTCTACGACAACGAGGAGACCGACGCCGCGCGCAACGGTCTCGGCAGGGTGTCGCGTAACGCGCCGCGGTGGCTGCAGGCCGACCTGGCCATCCTCATGGAGCCGACCTCGAACCAGGTCGAGGCGGGCTGCCAGGGCACGATGCGGGCGCTGGTCCTGGCGACCGGCCGGCGGGCCCATTCGGCGCGCTCCTGGCTCGGCACCAACGCCATCCACGAGGCCGCCGAGGTGCTGACCAGGCTCGCGGCGTACGAGGAGCGGCGGGTCGTCATCGACGGCTGCGAGTACCGCGAGGGCCTGAACGCGGTTCGGATCGAGGGCGGGGTCTCGGGCAACGTCGTCCCCGATCGCTGCACGGTGACGATCAACCACCGGTTCGCACCGGACCGCAGCGAGGCCGAAGCACTCGCGCACGTCCAGGAGGTGCTCGCGCCGTTCGAATGCGTCCTCACCGACTCGGCACCGGCGGCGCTGCCACGGCTCGCGGAGCCGGCGGCCGCCGAGTTCGTGGCCGCGGTCGGTGGTTCGCCGCAGGCCAAGCTGGGGTGGACCGACGTGGCACGGTTCGCCGCCCTCGGCATCCCCGCCGTGAACTTCGGCCCGGGCGACCCGAACCTCGCCCATACCCGCGAGGAACACGTCGACCTGCCCCGGATTGCCGAGTGCGAGCGGCTGTTGCGTGGCTACCTGAGCGGAGCCGGCCCGGCGGGTGGATAGCCTCCGATCCGTGGGAAGCATGGATCCGGAGGACCTGCCCGAGAAGCGTCGCGGCCCGATCCGCTTCCGCCGTGGCCAGGTGCAGGAGAGCACGACCGACCAGCGCCTGCTCGACAACCGCGGCCCAACCGACTGGGTGCACACCGACCCATGGCGGGTGCTGCGGATCCAGGCGGAGTTCGTCGAGGGCTTTGGGTTGCTGGCCGAGCTGCCGCGCGCCGTCTGCGTCTTCGGGTCGGCCCGGACACCGCCGGGCTCGCCGTACTACGTCGCCGGCGAGAAGATCAGCGCCGGGCTGGTTCGGGACGGCTGGGCGGTCATCACCGGTGGCGGCCCGGGCGTGATGGAGGCGGCCAACCGCGGGGCCACGGAAGCAGGCGGGGTCTCGGTCGGCCTCGGCATCGAGCTGCCGCTCGAGCAAGGACTCAACGACTGGGTCGACGTCGGCGTCAACTTCCGCTACTTCTTCGTCCGCAAGACGATGTTCGTCAAGTACGCCCAGGCGTTCGTGGTGCTGCCCGGTGGCTTCGGCACCATGGACGAGCTGTTCGAGGCGCTCACCCTGGTGCAGACCCGCAAGGTCACGTCGTTCCCGGTAGTGCTCTACGGGTCGGACTACTGGGGCGGCCTCATCGACTGGATCGCCAGCACGATGATCGAGCACGGCACCATCTCGCAGGCGGACCTCGCGCTGGTGCACGTCAGTGATGACGTCGACGAGATCGTCGAGATCATCCGGAAGAGCCAGCAGAACCGGCCGGACTCCCGCTGACCGATGGCGGTCGTCTGCGTCTTCTGTGCCTCGAGCCTCGACATCCCCTCCCGGTACGTCGATCTCGCCACGCGCGTCGGCACCGAGCTGGCGCGTCGCGGCCACGACCTGGTCAGCGGCGGCGGCAAGGTGTCCTGCATGGGCGCTGTGGCCCGGGCGGCTCGCGCGGGCGGGGCCCACACCGTCGGTGTGATCCCCGAGGCGCTGCGGCTGCTGGAAGTGGCCGACGACGAAGCCGACGAGCTGATCGTCACCAGTGACATGCGCAGCCGCAAGGGCGAGATGGACGCGCGGGCGGACGCGTTCCTGGTGCTTCCCGGCGGCCTAGGAACGCTCGAGGAGATGTTCGAGATCTGGGTGTCCGCGGTCCTGTCGATGCACCGCAAGCCGATCGTGGTGCTCGATCCCGACGGCGTCTTCGACCCGCTGCGCGAGCAGATCGA